>DAOPKR010000170.1:0-7150 GCA_035391305.1 Draconibacterium sp. | reverse complement strand
ATAATATCAACTCCAGCGCTGTCGGCAAATTCTGCGGCGGCAACCCAGTTGTCTTCTTCGGTAATATATTCACTGTCTGTGTCTTCTGAGCGAAGTAGCCAGTATGAAGCTTTTGGGGCAGTGCCAATTAACCGGCCCGGAATATTTCCTCCCATACACGAAAGCACGCTCATTCCGTGGTTATGTGTGTTGAAAATATCGGAGTTTGGATCAACAAAATCTTTTGTTCCTAAAATTTGGTTGTTTGCCCACAAACTGTCGAACGCTGAATATGTGTTGGCATTTAAAAAGCCTCCGTCGAGAATTGCAATTTGCATACCTTGCCCTTTGTAATTTTGGTTGTGAAGAAATTGTCCGTTCAACAACCCGGTTTGAAAAACTGATTGTCCGTAAAAAGAAGTATCAATCGGAAAATAATCATCTCTTTCAATTTCCTGAAACTTTTCGAAAGCGCTTTTTGATTGTATTTTTGGCTTTGTAAGCTGAACTTCCTTAACAAAAGGCAACTGTAAAACTTTGTATGAAAAACTGTCGGTTTCGGTTTTAACTGTAATCCCGTTTAGCCATTTTGAAGCATGTACAAATTCAACGCCCGGTTTTATTACTTCCGAAATGTAGAATGCGTTTACAGGTAAATCGAGAGAATCAATAGCTATATTTTGTTTTTTCCGGCGTTCAATTGCCCGGTCAGAAAGATATTTTTGAGGTGTTGAAAAAGAGAACTCAGAGTTGTTTTTATCAGTAAATGCCACCCAGTAATAATCCTGTCCCATGATTTGAATTGATTGGAAAAACAGAACAGAAATTATAGTTAAGAATAACCCTTTTGACATAATGGCGTGACTTTGAACTTCAAAAAACTTACCGCCAATGTAATGAAATATCAGTCACATTCATTTGTAAGTATTCTTTTTTAACATGTATTCCGATGGATTTTGCATGTATTTTTCCGGGTCAACAATCGAGTCTTTTCCTTTTTCCATGTTCTGTAACTGCAGGTTTGCAATACTGTCGCGAATATTTGGATTAAGCAATTCACCTTCATTATAAAACAATGAAAACTGGTATTCTCCCTTTTCGTTGAAATATTTCCATTCACCGTGATGCAGTCCGTTTTTGTAGTTGGCTTCAAGTTCAACCCGGCCGTTTTCAAAATAGGTGAGGCACAATCCATTTCGCTGGTCGTTTTTCATCTTGCATTTAAAATATGGTTCGCCCGATTTATAGTAAACACTGTAACTTCCTTCCTGTTTTCCGTTTATCCAATCGGTTTCTTCCCAAACTTCGCCTGTATCATAGTATTTATGCGACTTTCCGTGTTTTTTGTCATCAATGTACTTTTCGTCGGCAACTTTTATGTTTTCAGAAAAATAAACCCACAACCCCGATTTTTTTTCGTTCAGATAAATTCCTTCGGCCACTTTTTTGCCCCATTCGTCAAAAAGCTGGGTATCAGCCGAATCAGAATCGGCTCTGTAATTAATAATGGCTTTTACCTGGCCACCGCTGTGAAATCGTTTCCACACACCAACAGGTTTGCCATCTTTGAAATTGCCCTGGTAAATCAGCTTACCGTTGGGTTGCTGTTTTTGCCAAAGTCCCTGCCGTAAACCTTTTCCATCGGTTTGGTTAACTTGTGAAAAAGCAAAAACCGGTAAAAAAATGAGCAAAATGAATAAAATTCGCATACTTCAGTTTTAAATAGAACTGCGAAACTAAGCATTTATTTTGGTTGATATTAATTTGGAAAGTTTCACTTTTTTATGTTTTTCGTGAACTTATTTAGCCCGATTTCTTTATAAGAAGGCAGATATTAATATTAAAGTAGTCATTACAATAAAAATGAGATTCAGGATTTTTTATTGAAGCATCAAAAAAAACAATTTATATTAAATTATGTGGGCACATACAAAAGAGACTCAGGAGAAAGTGACGCCTCAAATGGCGCTTGAATATTTAAAGGAAGGGAATGCCCGGTTTTTAAATAACCTAAAAGCAAGCAGAAACCTTTTAAAACAGGTTAACCAAACTTCGGAAGGCCAATTTCCGTTTGCAGCCGTGTTAAGCTGCATCGATTCAAGAACTTCTGCTGAATTGATTTTCGACCAGGGTTTGGGCGATATTTTTAGTATCAGGATTGCAGGAAATGTGTTGAACGATGATATTCTGGGAAGTATGGAATATGCCTGCGGAGTGGCCAATTCGAAAATCATTGTTGTTTTGGGACACTCAAAATGCGGTGCAATTATTGGTGCATGCAGTAATTATACCGGTGGTTATTTAACCGGATTACTCAGTAAAATAAAACCTGCAATCGACCTTGAAACATACACGAAAATTGATAGAAACGGCGATAATATCAGGTTTGTAAACAATGTGAGTGAAATAAATGTACAACTAACGATGGATCAAATCCGCGAAAAAAGCGCTCTTCTTCGTAAGTTGGAAAAGGAAGGCAAAATCATGATTGTAGGTGGGTTTTATGAAATCGATACAGGAGAAGTTTCATTTTATGAACATTAAAAATCAGGTCGGTTTTTATGTAGTTTTTTGGTCGGCCTATTGGTAATACTATCGCTGAGTAGGTATAACATAACTTGAAATTGTTTTAATATCCAATATTGAATAACCAAATCAAAATTTTCAATTTACAGAAGATGTGAAAATTGGCAATTGAGAATTCGATATTGGATATTTTTATTGTACTGTTTTAAGTTATAGGAATAATATGTTGTCGCATCTACTCACCCCCTGCCCCCCAAAAGGGGGTAATTGTTGCGAGCTTATTGCGTCTGAAGTTTGCAGCGATTCTCCCCTTGAGAGCCTGTCCCGATACATCGGGAGGATAAAGGGGTGATGATTACAAATACGTCATTATATTATTCGTACTACTTAGTTATGCTATCCTGGAAATAAAATCATGACTTTTTTAATTTTCACTCTCCCAGTGTTTTCAGTAGTAATCGCACAGAAGAAACCGATTCAACTTTAAAACTGGCTGCTGTATTTTTGAGACCAACTTTAATTGTTATAGCTTTTTCGGGCAATTCCCTGAACATGTATTCGTCGGTCCAGTCATCGCCGATTGCCAAAATACAATCAAAATCCTGATCTTTCAGAAAACGGTTGGCTGCAATCCCTTTGTTAATTCCACCTGATTTTACTTCTATCACTTTGTTCCCTTCCATTATTTCGAGGTTGCGGTTGGCAATCATATTGCGCAATTCGTCTTTCAATTCATTGGCGCGTAAATCACCCTGGTCAGGCTCCGATTTCCGGTAGTGCCAAACCAGCGAATAATTTTTTTCTTCGATAAACGAACCGGGAGTCCTGTCAACGTAGGTTTCTATAATTGGTCGGATCAGTGGTTTCCAGTCGCTGTTAATTGTATCAATCATTTGCCAGTCCTCATCCTGATTTTTCAGCCAGACACCGTGTTCGCAAATAAGGTTTGCTTTATGTTTTCCCAGCCAGTTTTCCAAAGTATCGCGGTCGCGTCCGCTGATTATGGTAATTACATTTCTGTCATCCTTTTCAAGATTCGACAGTAAATTGTGGAGCGCTTCATCAGGAAATGCTGTTTTTGGGTCATTTTTAAAACCTACCAAAGTGCCGTCATAATCTAAAAATAGCGCCCTCTTTTTTGCTGCTTTATATTGTTCAACGATTTCTTTGCGAACTGAAGGTGTGATTAATTTTGCCAGAAAATTTTGCTGAATTCCTTCCACTTTCCTTAGCGCTTTTATAAACTCTCCCGCCCATTTGAAAACATCATAGCGTTCAATTCGTTTTTGCAGCAAATTCATTCTGTCGCGTTGTTCCAGAAGCGGCATTGTTAACGCCTGATAAATTGCTTCTGCAATTTCCGGTTCATTGTTGGGATTTATCAAAATAGCTTCGCCCAATTCTTTCGAAACGCCGGCCATTTCGCTGATAATCATTACCCCGGTTTGGTTTACACGCGAGGCAATATATTCTTTGGCAACCAAATTCATCCCATCGCGCACAGGAGTTACCAAAGCCACGTCTGATAAACTGTACAATTCGATGAGGTTATCGAAAGGCAGCGACCGGTAAAAATACCAAACCGGGGTATAATTTACTCCGCCAAATTTTCCGTTAATCCGACCAACCAACTCATCTACTTCGCTTTTAAGTATTTTGTATTGCTCAACTTTGGCACGCGATGGAACAACAAGCATTATCAATGTAACTTTATTCCTGAATTCGGGATGACGGTCGAGGAAGATTTCGAAGGCCCGCAAACGGTTCGGAATTCCTTTCGAATAATCAAGCCTGTCAATCGATAAAATCAGTTTTCGTTCAGGCGAAACAAGAAAATATTTTTCAAGCTCGCGGTGCAGTTCCGATTTTTCCTGGTGTGTTTTCTGAAATAATTCACTGGCTTTTTTACTGAATTTTTTATAGTCGATTCCCATTGGAAATGCATCGCCCATTATTATTCGGTCTTCCATGTGAATTTGGTTGAACGAGATTTCGTAGCCCAGCAACCGGCTCACTGAGCTGAAAAAATGCCTTTCGTAATCGTAAGTATGAAAACCGATTAAATCGGCTCCCAATATTCCCTGTATCAGCTCTTTTCGCCAGGGCAGTGTTCTGAAAACCTCAAACGACGGGAATGGAATATGCAAAAAGAACCCAATTGTAACACCCGGTTTTTTTTCTTTAATCATTGCCGGAACCAGTAAAAGCTGGTAATCGTGAATCCAGATTGTGTCGCCGTCTTCAAGCGTTTCCAAGGTTTTGTCTGCAAATTTCCGGTTTACTATTTTGTAGGCTTCCCAGTAATCGTTGTTATATTCAATAAATTGCGAGAAGTAGTGAAACAGTGGCCAAATCACGTTGTTGCTAAAACCTTCGTAATACAGGTTTATCTCTTCTTTTGTAAGCTGAACTGCCAAACAGTTTTCTTCTTCTAGTTTTAAATCTATTTGCTGAATATCTTTTTTTGTCAAATCATCCGATTCAATCCCCGACCAGCCAATCCATTTTCCGCCAAACTCTTTGTAAATCGAACGCATTCCGGTGGCCAGCCCTCCAACGCTTGGTATAAGTTTTAATCCTTTTTCATTTTTTCCGATACTCAATGGTAACCTGTTCGATACAATATGTATTTTGCTCATTCCAATGTTTTTTATTGATAACTCTTAAATATGTACGAAAGTCCCTTCGGTTTCGATGCCATTTTTAATTCCCTTTTTAAAATGTTAGTTTTGACATAACTTGTTTTTTTTTAATCGAATCAGTTTCGGTGGGCAAAAAAAAACAATAAGGGTTTCCGTTTTTGTTAATTACCCTCAATATAGTTTTTTTTCAGAATCTGCCAATTTTAAGGCCCGGTTGGTACTAAAAATTAAGATTAAACAATTATGAAGAATTTGAATTATGGTGTTATTGGAAACTGCAAAAGTGCAGCGCTGATTTCGGAACTAGGTAATATTGAATGGATGTGTTTGCCGGCATTCGACTCGTCCTCGGTTTTTGCCAAACTGCTTGACGATGAAAAAGGAGGCAGTTTCGAAATTGCAGTAAAAGACTTGCTGTCTGTAAAACAGTCGTATATTCCGAGAACCAATATTCTTGTAACCCGCTTTAAAAGCAAAGATGGTATTTTCGAGATTTTTGATTTTATGCCGCGATATGACAGTCAGGAAACCACAAGCAAATATTCGCCGCCTGACGTTATCCGATATTTTAAACATATTGAAGGCGAGCCTGAATTTGTGATTAATTACCAGCCACGACTTGAATATGCCCAATTTCAAACAAAAAATATTATTGAAGGAAATTATATTAAATCGACTACACAAAAAGGAGCGTATGATTCGCTGTATTTTTATTCAAGTTTTAATTTGAAAGCGGTTTTGGATTCAACTGCGATTCGGCTAATAAAAGACGAATTTTGCCTGATCAGCTACAATCAGAAACTACTTGAGCAGGATGTAAGGCGTGCCAATCTGAAAATGGAACGTACCAAGGTTTACTGGCTGAACTGGACAGAAAACACGACTTCGTTTAAAAAATACGAAGAGGAAATTATTCGAAGTGCGTTAACGCTGAAAATGCTGAGTTTTGATAAAAGCGGCGCAATTCTGGCTGCGCTCACTACCTCGCTGCCCGAAACAATTGGCGAGGAACGAAACTGGGATTACAGGTTTTGCTGGATCAGGGACGCATCGATGGTGGTGAAAATTATGACTACACTGGGGCACCACAAACTGGCAGGGAGATACCTTAATTTTATAATAGATATTTTGCCCGATAAAGATGAGAAAATACAAATCATGTACGGAATTCGTGGCGAAAAGAAACTAACAGAATACAAATTGGAGCATCTTTCCGGATACGAAAATTCTTATCCTGTTCGCATCGGAAATGCGGCTTACAAACAAAAGCAAAACGATATTTATGGTATTTTGCTTGATGTCGTTTATCAGCATTTCGAATTGTTTTCGGTGAGTGTTGAGCACAGTGAGGAGTTGTGGACCATTGTGAGGAACATGATAAAAATAGTGGAAGCCAACTGGCAAAAACCCGATCGCGGAATATGGGAAATCCGAAGCGAGAACAAACATTTTACATTTAGCAAGGTACTTTGCTGGGTGGGCGTTGACCGCGCCGTAAAAATTGCACAACTGCTGAAACGCGATCTTTACATTCAACCCTGGTCGAAACTGCGTGATAAAATCAGGATCGACATTGAAAATAACGCGTGGTCGGAAAAGAAAATGGCCTATGCACAGGCTTACGGATCAGATGATTTGGATGCTTCGGTGCTTCTGATGGAATCATACGGATTTCTGCCGGCTACTGATCAGAGGTATATAAATACTGTACTTGGAATTCAAAAAGACCTTGAACACAATGGTTTAATGTACAGGTACAAAAACAAGGATGATTTTGGGACGCCTAATTCGGCATTTACTATTTGTTCGTTCTGGCTCGCAAACAGTTTATTCAAAATCGGGCATAAAAAGGAAGCTCGGGCAAAATTCAATGAACTGATGAAATATTCAAATCACCTTGGACTTTTTAGCGAAGATTTGGATTTTACGACAAAGCGTATGCTTGGTAATTTTCCGCAGGCATACTCGCATTTGGCGCTGATTGAAACAGCAATTAATTTTTC
>DAOPKR010000169.1:0-7207 GCA_035391305.1 Draconibacterium sp. | reverse complement strand
GCACCTTTTATTGCGTATCCGGCCATTGGCGAAATCATTGCATTGTATAAAACTGTTGGTGTTTGTTGATTGAAATCCCCGGTCATATTTTTATCGGGCATTTTTACCCAGTTAAAACTTTTAATTCCGCTTTCGCTAATCCAGGGTTCAATCCGGGTTCCTCCCCAGCTTGAGCAAATCAAACCAACCGGGACATTGAGTGCCTGTTCTACCATTTTTCCAAAGAAATAGGCAGTTGCACTGAAATCTGCAACATTTTCAGGTGTACATTCCACCCATTTTCCAGGGAAATCTTCCTGTGGTTTCAGGTTTTTAACCCGATCAATTGTGATTAACCGGATATTTGAATTTTCAGAGCTTGCTATTGCTTCATTGGCACCCAAAACAGGTTGATTGCGATATCCGCGCATTGTCATTTGCATATTCGACTGGCCTGAACAAACCCACACTTCACCAATTAAAACATTGTTTAGTGTTAATATTTTTCCATCTGAAATAGTAATAGAATACGGGCCACCGGCAGACGGCGTTTGAACTTTTATTTTCCATTTTCCTTCTGAATCAGCTTTTGCCGAATAACTTTTTTTATTCCACGAAGTGTTAATCTTTACTGTTTTGCTGGCTGTTGCATGCCCCCAAATTGCAGCGTCGGTTTGTTGCTGTAAAACCATGTTATCGCCAAAAATAGCAGGTAATTTTACTTCAGCTTTTAAACTTGTTGCAAGCAGAAAAAACACCAAAACAGATAAAATGGAAAATTTTTGTTTCATGATTCAAGTATTTATTGTTTGAAAAATTTTATGTTTTGTCAAATATATCAATTTCAAATTTTATATCGGTTTGAATCGCTTTGTTAAATCCCTTTTGAAGGTTATTAAATTTAATCGGAAGCATTTTCAATTTTTTTCTGGAACTTTGCAAACTATGAAATTTTACTTGTTACTAATAATCGGAAATTGTTTATTGAATGTTCAATATTGGATATTTCCTAAATCGCCAAATTTTTTGTTTCCTGCCAATTTTTAAATCATGAAAGTCTGTATTGCTGAGAAGCCGAGTGTGGCGCGTGAAATTGCCGAAGTTATTGGTGCAAAAACACGAAAGGACGGTTATTTTGAAGGAAATGGCTACCAGGTAACATGGACTTTTGGCCATTTTTGCACACTTTTTCCGCCAGAAGATTACAATCCAAAATGGAAACAATGGGATTTAAATGCTTTGCCAATGCTCCCCGAGCGTTTCGAAACAAAACTAATGGACGACCCCGGTGTTAAAAAACAATTCAAAATAATTAAGGAATTATTTGGTAAAGCAACAGTGGTTATAAACTGCGGAGATGCCGGTCAGGAGGGTGAACTGATTCAACGCTGGGTGATTAAACAGGCAAAATATAAAGGGCCGGTTCAACGACTTTGGATTTCGTCGTTAACCACCGATGCAATTCGTGCCGGGTTTCAAAACCTAAAGCCTGCATCTGATTTTGATAACTTATTTTACGCAGGTAGTTCGCGGGCAATTGGCGACTGGCTTTTAGGGATGAACGCAACCCGGCTTTACACAATGAAATACGGTGCCTACAAACAGGTTTTGTCGATCGGAAGGGTGCAAACTCCAACTTTGGCAATGTTGGTAAACCGTTATTACGAAATCAAAAATTTTGTGCCAAAACCATACTGGGAGCTGCAAACCATTTACCGCGAAACAATTTTCAACAATGTAACAGGCAAGTTTTTTGCAAAAGAAGATGGTGAAAAGTTACTCGCTCTTATAACAGGAAAAGAACTTTTTATAACCAATATTGAAAAAAAGGAAGGTAAGGAATACGCGCCTAAACTGTTCGATTTAACCGGATTGCAGGTGTATTGCAATAATAAATTTGGTTTAACGGCAGAAGATTCTTTGAAAATTGTTCAGCGGCTTTATGAAATGAAAGTTGTTACTTATCCGCGTGTTGACACAACCTTTCTTCCAAACGATATCTACCCTAAAATTCCTGATATTTTAAAAGGGCTCACTGATTATTCTTCGTTTACCCAAGCTCTTTTGGGAAACAAAATCAGAAAATCAGCAAAAGTTTTTAATGACAAAAAAGTAACTGACCACCATGCAATTATTCCAACCGGTGAAAAACGGCTTTTAAGCGGAGACGAACAAAAAGTGTATGATATTATAACCCGCAGGTTTATCGCAGTTTTTTACCCCGATTGCGAAGTTGCCAAAACTCAGGTAAGTGCTCAGGTTGAAGGGGTTGATTTTGTTGCTACTGGCAAGGAAATTCTAAAAGAAGGCTGGCGGATTCTTTTTCAAAAAGATAATAAAAATGAAGAAGAAGACGAAAACAGGGAAAAGGAGGAAGAAAATATTCTCCCGACTTTTGAAAAAGGAGAACACGGCCCTCATGAGCCTTCATTTTTGGAAAAGGCAACAAAACCACCAAATAATTATACAGAAGCTTCGCTGCTTCGTGCAATGGAAACCGCAGGAAAACAGGTGGATGATGAAGAACTGCGCGAACTAATGAAAGCCAACGGAATCGGGCGGCCTTCAACGCGGGCAGCAATTATTGAGACTTTGTTTAAACGAAAATATACCCAGCGTTCAAAAAAGCTTGTAATTCCAACTGAAATGGGAATTCAATTGATTGATACAATTCAGAACGAACTGCTGAAGTCTGCAGAACTAACGGGTCAATGGGAAAAACAACTAAAGGAAATAGAACAGGGAGAATTCGGAGTCAACCAATTTATTTCAAACATGAAAAAAATGGTGAACGACCTTGTTTACGAAGTACGCACCGAAACCGGAAAACCAAAAATGGTGGCTACTTTTCAGGAAGAACCTAAAAAGAATATTAGCCCAAAGACAAAAAAAGCATCGGTAAAAACTGAATTGGTGGGAACAAAATGCCCAAAATGCACCAAAGGAAATCTGGTGAAAGGTAAAAACGCTTTTGGTTGCAGCGAGTGGAAACAGGGGTGTAGTTTCAGGTTGCCGTTTGTATTTATGGAAAAGAAACTCACAGAAACACAATTACAAAGGCTCATCGATAAAAAGATAACTACGCAAATAAAAGGGTTTGTTTTGAATGGTGAAAAAGTGGATGGTTTTTTAAAATTGACTTCAAATTTTGATATTGACTTTGAAAAGTCAATTGAAAAAAAACCTGAAAAATCAGAAATTATGCCGCCTTGTCCAAAATGCAAAACAGGTATAATAATTAAAGGAAAAACTGCCTACGGTTGCAGCCGCTGGAAATTGGGCTGCGATTTCAGATTCTCTTTTAATGATATCCGAAAACAGGCAAATGGAAAAAAACTTACAAAAGAGTTGGTTTTGGGGATTCTAAACGGAAAGTAATTTTTGAACCGGAAAAGAGCAGAAATTTTAATCCAGGTGTCCTACTGTGTCTATGCGGTTTGCTTTTTTTTCTGCAACTAAATTTTACTATTTTAGAACCTTAATCTAAATCAATAATCATGAAAAGAAGGTCATTTATTCAAAAATCATCATTGGCAACTGCAGGATTAATAACTGCATTCAACATACCGGTATTTGCACAAAATCAAAAACTGAAAATCGGTTTAATTGGAGCCGGCTGGTACGGAATGGTAATTACTGAAGCAGCTTTAAAAGTTGGAGGAGTAGAAGTTGTTGCCGTTTGCGATATTGATGCCGAACATTTAAAAACCAGCGCCGACAAACTCGAATCGATACAGGGAAGCCGCCCAAAAGAATTTAAAGATTACAATGATTTGCTCGATATGAAGGGTTTGGAGGCTGTATTTATTGGCACAGTACCACACTGGCACGCCTTGCATTTTATAGCAGCTTGCGAAAAAGGCCTGGATATTTACTGCGAAAAACCACTTGCCTATGATATTGAAGAAGGAAAAGCAATGGTAAAGGCAGCTCAAAAAGCCGGAAACATTGTTCAGATTGGGTTTCAAAGAAGACAAAGTAAAGCTTTTGCAAAGGCAAAGGAATTGATTGAAGCTGACAAAATTGGCAAAGTTCACCAAATTGGTGCGCAAATTCATTACAATCCTGTTTTGGCCGACGCAACAATTCAGGCTCCACCTGCAACCCTTGATTGGGAAACATGGTGCGGCCCGGCGCCAAAACTTGAATATCGCCCGATTATCGGGCACAAAGCGTGGCGGCTGGAAAAGGAATACGGAAACGGGCATCTTGTTGACTGGGGAATTCACCATATCGATATAATCCGTAAAATTATGAATTTCGATATGCCGGCTTCTTTTGAAACAAATGGCAGTTTAAATATCCTGAACGGAAAAATTACCACACCCGACACTTTAAATGCAACAATGAATTTTGAAGGTTGCCCTGTAATCTGGCAGCACCGTTTGTGGGGAACCGGCGATCTGAATACGCAATTCAACAACGGTATTTTCTTTTATGGCGAAAACGGGACACTTTTTGCCTCTGACAACAAATTGATTTTAACACCAAACGGCAAAAACCAGCAACAGGAGGAAATGGAAATTCAAACTCCTGAAATGCAGGAAAACCATGTTGCCAACTTTCTGGATGCGGTAAAATCAAAAAACAAAAACCTGCTGGCATGTAAAATTGAAGATGCTTACCAGTCAACAGCCACAGTGCAATTGGCAATGGCTTCATATTACACAAACAGCAAAGTTGAGTGGGACTCAAAAGCACAAACAATAATAAACAACAAAGAAGCTTCAAAATTATTGGCGCGGCCATACAGGAGTGGTTATAAACGCCCGGCCTGATTTGAAAATATTCTTAATCTGTCAGTCAGTAAACCTGTTTTTCAGTCAAAATAACCGAAATTAAACCTTGGTTAGTTTTTTGTTACAATAAGGTTTTACCTTAATTTTGAATGAATACTTTGAAAAATGATTGACAAAGAACTCAAAATAAAATATGATGAAATTTGCCAAAACCTGGCAGAGCGCAAATTAAAACCTGCATTCGATTTACTTGAAAAATGGATTGAGGAGACAAATTTGCTTTTTTATCTCGATGATTGGCGTAATCTTGAACAGACATACAATTACATGCTCAAATATACAGTTGAGGGTATTAAGGATCCGGAGCGGCAAAAGATTTACAGGAAATTGGTTGTTTCGGTTTATGAACTTGCTGATATTGTGTATAATGCTGCCCGATTAAAAATTTCATCTTCAATTGAATACGAGCGGAAACGGTCGGACAGGAACCATATTAAAATTGATTTTGGTACATTTCTCCAACTTTTGGAAGAATATTATTTACACGAAGAACTTGTTTCGCTTGCAAAAGACGTTGAAATAAAAACCGAAACTAAACTGGAAGATGCAAGGAACCATCAGCAAAATATGATTGCTTTATTCAATCATTTTTGGTTAACTGATAAATTCTCAGATGCCGAAACTGATTTTCTGCAGCAGTTTTTTGCCAGCGATTTAATACAGGATGCCTATAAATCATTTATTGTTTCGGCCATTATTTTAAGTCTTCAAAGGTATTTCGACAAGAAAAAGTTTACAACCCTGTTTGAAATCTACAACCTGCAAAACCCCGAATTAACCCAACGCGCTTTGGTTGGTTTGCTTATTGGTTTTTACAAATACGATTCGCGGATGCCGTTTTACACTTCGTTAACCGGACGACTTAACATTTTGAACGAAGATCCCGGCTTCAAGAAAAACCTCGAACTTGTAATTATCCAATTAATCCGAAGCAGGGAAACAGAAAAAATTCAGCAAAAAATAAAGGACGAAATTATTCCGGAAATGATTCGAATCAGTCCGAACCTGAAAGATAAAATCAACCTCGAAGGATTAATGGGAGAAGGCCTGGACGATGACAAAAACCCTGAATGGCAGGAAATTTTTAAAGATTCGCCGGGCTTAATGGATAAAATGGAAGAATTCTCGGAGCTGCAAATGGAGGGCGCCGATGTATTTATGGGTTCATTTGCAATGTTGAAAATGTACCCGTTTTTTGCTGAATTTACCAATTGGTTTGTGCCTTTTTTTATTCAAAATCCGCAAATTGCCGATATGGTTGAGAGCACCGACGAAACAAACCGCTGGTTTGTTGACTCAATAAATAAAGCCCCAATTCTTTGTAATTCCGATAAGTATTCGTTTTGTTTCAGTATTGAAAACCTGCCAAAAGAAAACCGCGAGTTTATGTCGCAGGGAATGAGCGCCGAAATGGACCAGTTTAACGAACTGCAAAAAGATGAGGAACTTACCGATCCGGGGCGAAAGGCAGGATTTATTTCAAACCAGTATATTCAGGATTTGTACAGGTTTTATAAACTCCATCCACGACGCCAGGATTTTGAAGACATTTATCAGTGGCGGTTTGATTTCCACAATAAAATTTCGTTTGCTGCTATTTTAAAAGAAGATGAAAAGCTACTTCGGAATATTGCCGAGTATTATTTCAAGAAAAACTATTTTGATGAAGCTGCCGAAATTTTTAAAATGCTTCTGTTTGAAGAGAAAAATGCTGAACTATATCAAAAACTGGGTTTTTGTTTTCAAAAATCGGGCGATTACGAAAAGGCGCTTGAAGCATATAAAAAGGCCGAATTATTTGGGCTGAACCAATTATGGAATTTCAAGAAAATTGCACTTTGCCACCGGAACCTGAAACAGCCGCAAAAAGCGCTTGAGTATTATCTGGAGGCAGCAAAACTGGACGACACAGATTTAAATACACATTTAAATATTGGTCATTGTTATCTGGAATTGGAGCAGTTTGAGGAAGCTTTAAAATGTTATTTCAAGGTTGAATATTTAGCGCCCGGCAACAAAAAAGTCTGGCGTCCGCTGGGTTGGTGCTCTTTTGTGACGGGCAAAAAGGAGCAGGCAGAAAAATACTTTCAGCAATTGATTGATGATGAACCGGGCAAGCACGATTTAATGAACATGGGACACGTTCAGTGGAGTATGGGAAACCGCAAAGCCGCACTTGATTTTTATAAGAAATCAATTTCAAAAAACTACTTTACTGAAAGGGAATTTTTTGATGTATTCAATGAAGATTTACACCACTTATTAAATCAGGGTGTTGAAAAAGAGGATGTTCCAATCATGCTTGATCAGTTAAGGTATTTTGTGGAAGAGTAGGAAGAAGAGATTGGGGAGATTGATTGGGATTGAAGAGATTGGTAGAGATTGAAGAGATTGATGATTTTTACTCGTCTATAAATATAATAATCCAG
>DAOPKR010000168.1:6546-7612 GCA_035391305.1 Draconibacterium sp. | reverse complement strand
AAAATGTATTTTAGAATTTTAATTTTAAACCAATTACTATGAAAGCGGCCGTTCTCGAAACTTACAGTCATTTTATCTGGAAAGATGTGCCTACGCCAAAAGTTAAACCTGGCGAAGTTTTGGTACACATAAAATTTGCAAGTATTTGTGGTACCGATATGCATATTTTCCCCGGAGATTTTCATCCACGAACGCAGGTTCCGTTTATTCCTGGTCACGAATTTGGCGGAATTGTTGCCGAAATTGGCGAAGGTGTAACAGGTTTTGCTGTTGGCGACAAAGTCGCTGTTGACCCGATTATCTGGTGTAATGAATGTCCTGCGTGCCAACGGAAACATTACCCCGCCTGTACAAAATTAAAGTTGCTTGGCGTTGATTTGGATGGCGGTTTCGCACAATACATTTCAGTAGAACCGCACATGCTTTTTAAAGCAGCACCCAACACACCCGATGAACATGTTGCACTTGTTGAGATTTATGGAATTGGTTTTCATGCCAATCGCCGGGCCGGTACAAAAGAAGGAGATGTGCTTGCCATTTGGGGAGCGGGCAGGGTAGGACAGGTAATTTTACAGGCGGCACGTACAAAAACAAAAGGCACCATTTTTATTGTCGATCCGCTTGAAAGCAGACTTGAAATTGCTGTTACAAACAACGAAAATGTAATTGCCATCAATCCTGAAAAAGAAAATCCGGTTGAGGCAATTAAACGATATACCGATGGAAAAGGCGTTGATATTGCATTTGAGGCAGTTGGTCATGCGCATGAAATTGAAGGTGTTTTTACCCCGGTTCGCAGTTGCATTCAAAGTTTGCGTGGCGGTGGAAAAGTGTGTGTTCTCGGTTTGGGTGACGATCCTTCGCCTGTGGTTTTTAAGGAATTAATCTGGAAAGAAGGCCAAATTATTACTTCTCGTGTTAGCGATGGCGAATTTGCCGAAGTAATTGAAAATTTAAATGCGGGAAATTTAAAACCGGATGCACTGATTTCAAAAGTAATGCACGGTTCGGAGATTCAAAAAGCATTTGAATTGCTAAATAATTCACCTGAAAAATATCTGAAAGT
>DAOPKR010000168.1:0-6446 GCA_035391305.1 Draconibacterium sp. | reverse complement strand
CAAGTAACAAGCAACCAGTATCCAGTTTCCAGTAACTAATCAATAATCATTTGAAAACCGATCCATATATATTAACGTCAGAAGCGGCAAAACCTGCACCGACAACATTTTTTGAGAAACTAAAATATTTGGGGCCGGGATTTATTCTGTCGGCTTCAATTGTTGGTTCGGGCGAACTGATTTCCACAACAACACTTGGCGCAAAAGCCGGTTTTGTAACTTTTTGGGTAATTATTGTAAGTTGTGCTGTAAAAGTTGCTATTCAGCTTGAGTTCGGAAAACAGGCAATCCGTACCGGCGAAACTGTTTTTACTTCACTAAACCGGCTGGGTGGGCCCCGTTTTGGCAAACATAACTCAAACTGGAGTTTGTGGACATGGTTGTTTCTGTGGTTGTTTAAACCACTTCAACTTGGAGGGATTATCGGGGGAGTTGCCATTACACTAAATATGGCTTTTCCAACAATAGGTATTACCTGGTTTGCCATAATTATTGCAGTTGTTGTCGCTTCCATGATTTCAAAAGGATATTACTTTTTTATCGAAAAAACTTCGGTAATAATGATGCTGATTTTTACCATATTCACAATAACTGCAGTTTTTTTGCTTCAGGAAACTGAATATGCAATTTCAGGAAACCAGATACTTGAGGGTTTTGGATTTAAACTGCCAAAAGCGGCGGTAGGCTTTGCAATTGCTGCATTTGGGTTAACAGGTGTTGGTGGCGACGAAATTGTGGCATACAGTTACTGGTGCCTCGAAAAAGGTTATGCAAGATTTACCGGCCCGTTTGAAAACACTGATGAATGGCGAAAAAGAGCCAAAGGCTGGATCAAAGTTATGAACCTTGATGCAGTTTTATCAATGGTGGTTTATACACTTGTAACGGCAGCTTTTTACTTGCTTGGCGCCGCAGTGCTTTTTAAACGCGGCGAAATTCCTGATGGTTTTGGGATGATTGAAACACTTTCAAAAATGTACACCGATTCATACGGAATTTGGGCAAAAGGATTTTTCCTGTTTGGATCATTTATCGTTCTGTTCTCAACTCTTTTTTCGGCGCTGGCAGCCCGCACACGAATATTTTCGGACCTGTTTGGACAACTGCACTGGATTGATTTTTTTAACCGAAAACAAAGGAAAAATACAATTGCTGCATTAGCCTGGATTTTCCCTGTTTTGTGGTTAATTGCTTTGTTTTTGGTAAAGTCGCCTGTGCTGATGGTGACAATAGGAGGTGTTATAACTTTCATCATGCTCCTGATAATTGTTTATGCCGGACTTCATTTTCGATATAAACAGAAACAATATGGACTTGAATCGTCAAAATTTTATGATATCGCTTTGTGGATAAGTTGTGTAGCCATTTTTACAGTTGGTTTTTATGGAATGATTTCTCTTTTTTAGTTTCAATTTATAATTGCACAACAGTAAAATTGTTTTTGATAGTTTAAAATATATCAATACTTTCGTGTTCGTACACGGAAAAAATTATTACCGCACGAAAAATTAAAAAAATCATAAAAATGAAACTAGGAAAATACAGTTTTGGAATTGGCGATCGCTTTAACCACGAAGGGAAAGCGCAACTAAAAGCGATAATCAAAGCAAAAAATAATGGAGTTGATGTTACGCCGGTTTGGAATAAATCGAACCGCGAACATAACATTGTTCATTCTGAACCTGAAGGAACAAGAATTGAGGCCGATGAAGCGGTCAGGATTCTTGAATGGGAGGACACTTATTGTGTTGATGCAGACCATATAAACCTGACAAATGTTGACAGGTTTATCGACCATGCTGATTTTTTCACGCTTGACGTTGCCATGTATATTGGGAACGAACCAAATGAGGCAGATGTGGAAGAGTTTTTTGAATTATGCACTGTACTCGGCGACAAGGTTGAAATTCCCGGAATTAATGAACCAATTGAGATAACAGAAGATTTGCTAAAATCGGTTGCCGGAAAATATTTGGCTGCAGTAAAGGAAGCGGGCAAAATTTACAGGCACATTGTTGCCAAAAAGGGTGTTGGCAATTTCGTTACAGAGGTTTCCATGGATGAAGTTGAAACTCCGCAAACTCCGGTTGATATGTTTTTTATTTTGAAAATGATTGCCGATGAAAAAATACCGGTTCAAACCATTGCCCCAAAATTTAACGGGCGGTTTAATAAAGGTGTTGATTATGTAGGTGATGTTGCTCAGTTTGCCAAAGAGTTCGAACAGGATGTACTGGTTATCGAATTTGCAGTAAGTGAATTTGGGTTGCCCGATGATTTAAAACTGAGTGTACATTCAGGTTCCGATAAATTTACCATTTATCCGGTTATGGCCGAAATCATCAAAAAATATGATAAGGGAATTCACGTTAAAACTGCCGGGACAACCTGGTTGGAAGAAGTAATTGGTTTGTCAGTTTCAAGTGATGAAGGACTTGTGGTTGCCAAAGAAATATATTGGAAAGCAATAGCCCGGAAAGATGAACTTTGCGCTCCCTATGCCGACGTAATTGATATTAATGATTCACAACTACCTGCACCGGAGGAAGTTGAATCATGGACGGGTGAAAAATTTGCAAATACGCTGCGCCATATTCCGGGGCATCCTGATTACAATCCAAACTTCAGGCAGCTAATTCATGTAGGTTATAAAGTTGCTGCTGAAATGGGCGACAAATATACAGGCCTGTTAAAAAAATATGCTGAAGTAGTTGGTAGTTGCGTTGAAGAAAACATTTACGACCGGCATTTAAAACGCTTGTTCAACTTATAAGAATTGACAATCTTAAAATTTACGATTTACAATTTTACACAAATAATTAAAATCAAAATCGTAAACAGACATTCGTAAATAGTAAATCAAAAAATAGTAAATCAAATCAATATGAAACCTTTTATGGACAAAGACTTTCTTTTGCAAACCGAAACTGCAAAGGAACTGTATCACAAGCACGCGGCAAATATGCCAATTTTCGATTATCACTGCCACATTAATCCACAACAGATTGCTGATGACGTTCGCTTTGAAAACATTACACAGATTTGGTTATACGGCGACCATTACAAATGGCGTGGAATGCGCACAAACGGTGTTGACGAAAAATATTGTACAGGCAACGCTTCCGATTGGGAAAAATTTGAGAAGTGGGCTGAAACAGTGCCTTACACATTACGAAATCCGCTTTTTCACTGGACTCATCTCGAATTAAAGAAATTCTTTGGGATTGATAAAATTCTTAGTCCTGAAACTGCCAAAGAAATTTGGGATGAATGCAATGCTAAGTTACAAACACCTGAATATTCTGTGCGTGGAATAATTAAAATGGCGAATGTGCATACAATTTGTACCACCGATGACCCAATTGATTCTTTGGAACACCACAGGAAAATAAAAGCTGACGGTTTTGAAGTTGCAGTGCTACCGGCCTGGCGCCCCGACAAAGCTATGGCAGTTGAAAATGTATATGCATACAATGATTATCTCGACAAGCTTGCCGATGCAGCTGAAATGGAAATCACTTCTTTTTCAAGTTTGTTAACTGCTTTGGATAAACGCCATCAGTTTTTTCATGAAAACGGTTGCCGTTTGTCCGATCATGGTTTGGAAACAGCAATTGCAGAGGATTACACAAACGAAGAAATTGAGAAAATATTTGCCAAAATAAGGAGTGGGGCAGTATTAACGCAAACCGAAATTTTGAAATTTAAATCGGCCATGTTGTATGAATTTGGAATAATGGACCACTCGCGAGGATGGACTCAGCAATTTCATATTGGTGCCCTTCGCAACAACAGTACGCGGCTTTTTAAACAATTGGGTGCCGATGTTGGATTGGACTCTATCGGAGATTTTGAAATTGCAAAACCACTATCAAAATTTCTCGACAGGCTTGATATGAATAACAAACTTGCCAAAACAGTTTTATATAATTTAAACCCGCGCGACAACGAGTTGATCGGAACCATGATTGGAAATTTCCAGGATGGTTCGGTTCCTGGCAAAATGCAGTTTGGTTCAGGTTGGTGGTTTCTCGATCAAAAAGATGGAATGGAAAAACAAATAAATGCGCTTTCAAATCTTGGTTTGTTGAGCCGTTTTGTGGGGATGCTAACTGATTCCAGAAGTTTTCTTTCATACACTCGTCACGAATATTTCCGGCGCACGCTTTGCAATATTTTGGGAAATGATATTGAAAACGGTGAAATTCCGTATGATATGGAATTGGTTGGCAAAATGGTGGAAAACATTTGTTTCGATAACGCAAAGGAGTATTTTAATTTTAGTTCTTAGAAATCTGTTGATTTACTACAAAAATATCGCAGGTTTTTTAATTAAAATTTTAGTTTTGCAATCGATTGCAAACGTTGTCATAAATTGATTGATATGAATAAAAAAGTTGTCGCTTTTGGTGAAATAATGTTGAGATTGTCAACACCCGATTATTTGCGTTTTTCACAAAGCAATACATTAAATGCCACTTTTGGCGGAGGAGAAGCCAATGTTGCCGTGTCGCTTGCCAATTTCGGTATTCCTGTTGATTATGTTACCCGGCTTCCAAAAAACGATATTGGACAAGCCTGTTTAATGGATCTTCGAAAATATGGTGTAGGGGTTGAAAACATAGTTTGGGGAGGTGATCGGCTGGGAATTTATTTTCTTGAAACCGGTGCTGTAAGTCGAGGTAGCAAGGTGGTTTACGATCGTGCACATTCTGCCGTTTCTGAAATTAAACCGGGAATGATTGACTGGGATAAAGTTTTTGAAAATACCGGTTGGTTTCACTGGACAGGAATAACACCGGCAATTTCGCAAAGCGCTGCCGACGTTTGTCTTGAAGCAATAAAAAAAGCCAACGAATTGGGAGTTACGGTTTCCTGCGATTTAAATTTCCGCAAAAACCTCTGGAAATATGGAAAAAAAGCTGGTGAAATTATGCCCGAACTGGTTGCCGGAACTGATATAATTCTTGGAAATGAAGAAGATGCTGAAATGGTTCTGGGAATTAAACCCGAAGGAATAAATGTAACCGGAGGACATGTTGAAGCCGCTGCCTATGAATCAGTTTCGAAACAAATTATGACGAAATTTCCACGTTGCAAAAAAGTTATTACAACCTTGCGCGGTTCGGTAAATGCCAATCACAACAGTTGGTCCGGGGTACTTTGGGATGGCCAAAAATTATTTGAATCCCCAACCTACCAAATCACCCACATTGTTGACAGGGTTGGTGGCGGCGACTCATTTATGGGCGGACTGATTTACGGTTTGCTTACTTACAAAAATGATGATCAAAAAGCACTGAATTTTGCTGTTGCAGCATCATGTTTGAAACACACTATTTTTGGTGATTATAACCAGGTAACCGTTGACGAAGTTGAAAAACTTATGGGCGGCGATGCTTCGGGCAGGGTAGCGAGGTAGCCAATTAAAAATTAAAAATTTTAGATGATAAATTAAGAAAACTATGGATATTGATCTTGCTGACAGGTTATTCAAATTTGCGGTGAGGGTGATGAAACTTTTAAGAAATTTACCTAATGAACCTGAGTTTAATAATATTCGTTTTCAATTATCAAAATCATCATCTTCATCTGGTGCAAATTATGAAGAGGCATAAGCAGGATATTCAAAAGCTGATTTTCTTTTTAAAATAGAAATTAGTCTGAAAGAAATGAGAGAAAGCAATTACTGGTTACGACTTATTGAAGCTACTGCTGAATTTGAAGGTATTCTTAAAATTGAATTGGTTAATTTGATTAAAGAGTCAGCTGAAATGAAAAACATTTTAGGCAAGATTTCCTCTTCCACACGAAACAATATGTAAAGAACAAATAGAAACTGAATTAATTTCTAATTTTTAATTGATTATGTCACAATTTACAAGAATACAAGTAGCACTAAAAATGAAGGAAACCGGGATGGTTCCAGTGTTCTATCATAAAGATGCAGAGGTTTGCAAAAAGGTTGTAAAAGCTTGTTACGACGGAGGAGCGCGTGTTTTTGAGTTTACAAACCGTGGTGATTTTGCAACCCTTGTTTTTGCCGAACTCAATAAGTGGACAATCGAAAACTGCCCCGAAATGATTATGGGTGTTGGTTCGGTTATTGACGAAGGAACTGCCGCAATGTACCTGGCACTAGGTGCAAATTTTATTGTTTCTCCGGTAATTGATGAAGGAACGGCAAGGGTTTGCAACAAAAGAAAAGTTTCGTGGAGTCCCGGTTGCGGTTCGGTAACTGAAATTAACCGTGCGCATGAACTTGGAGCTGAAGTTGTAAAAATATTTCCGGGTCAGCAAGTTGGCGGACCGGAGTTTGTAAAGGCAGTTTTGGGCCCGATGCCATGGGCAAGTATAATGCCAACAGGTGGAGTAACTCCAACCGAAGACAATTTAAAAGCATGGTTCGAAGCAGGTGTTACCTGTGTCGGAATGGGATCGCAATT
>DAOPKR010000167.1:3697-7766 GCA_035391305.1 Draconibacterium sp. | reverse complement strand
CGCAGTTCGTTTTCAATGGTTCCCTGGAAGTGCATTAAAGCTTTAATTCCGCCCGGATTTCCTTCTTTGAAAATGAGTTTGAACAGGTCGATCAATTCAAAATGGATTTTGGTGGCTTCGTTGTAATTTCCCTGCAGTGCCAAATGTACCAGCGAACTCACTTTTGATGGCAGCGCGTTGGCTAAAACAGATATTAATCCTTTGCCGCCGATTGTGGTTGTTGGCAATGCCAAAACATCGTCGCCCGAAATTGTAAGAAAATTTTCTGGTGTGTATTTCGAAATACTTGCAATTTGCGACATGATTCCGGACGCCTCTTTAATGGCAATTATTTTATCTGATGCTTCTGCAAGCCGCACAACGGTTTCGTATTCGAGATTTACACCCGTGCGCGACGGCACGTTATATAAAATAATCGGTAGCGGACTTTCTTCGGCAATTGCTTTGTAATGCCTGAACATTCCTTCCTGCGAGGGTTTGTTATAATAAGGAGTTACGATCAGCAACGCGCTGATTCCATCGAGATTTGTGTTTTTAATCTGGTTGATTATTGTTTGTGTGTCATTTCCACCCATGCCAACCACAACGGGCAATTTTCCTGAGTTCTCTTTTGTTATTTGAATTACTTTCGATTTTTCTTCGCTTGTCAGCGTTACCGACTCGGCGGTTGTACCCAGGGCAACAAGGTAATCCATGCCGCCTTTAACCTGATTCTCAATAATAGTTTCGAGTACTTTATAATCAATTTGATTCTGTTGAGTAAACGGAGTA
Source organism: Draconibacterium sp. (assembly GCA_035391305.1). GTDB lineage: Bacteria > Bacteroidota > Bacteroidia > Bacteroidales > Prolixibacteraceae > Draconibacterium. The sequence goes on along the minus strand of DAOPKR010000167.1, from coordinate 6,995 downwards.
ATCAGCGCTACTCCGGCTCCTGTAAATAGCTGGCTCATTCAATTATTTTTTATTTAGTTGCGCAAGATAGAAAATTTGCTGTTTGGCAAGGTACATCGCATCGCGGTTTTCGTCAATGTTAATATTCAAATCGAAAAAATTATTGACTTTTTGCGAACTTCCAACCTTAAATTTAGCTTGTGAAAGTGCAGCTAGATAATCAAGAACAAGGTTGTCTTCAAGTGCAATATTTAACAGAAGTTCAAACCTGATATTAATAAAATCATCCACCTTCTCTCTTTTAGGTAAACCCCAAAAGTCGAGGTCTTTAACTGTCAGCGTGTTTGAATCCTGCTGCGGATTGGTTATTTCTTCAAAAACACAAAATCCCCTGAAAATAACCTGTTCGCGGTTAAAATAACTTTTAAGGTATTGAAAAGCTTCTTTTTGGGTTGGTTGCCATATCACACCAATATTTTTAACCGTGTTAATATCTGGAAAAACCGGTTTGCGGTCAGTCGTTGAAATTAATTTTGTTAATTTCTTTCGTGCAAATATTTCTTTAATTCCCATGTTGTGCAAAAGTAACAAATGAAATCAGAAAGTTTAAAACCTCAAAATTGAAAAAGATTCACGAAAGCATTTTTAAGAAGTCGTCTTCAGAAATGATGGGTATTCCCAACTGACTTGCTTTTTCCAGTTTGCTTGGCCCCATATTTTCTCCGGCCAGCAAATAGCTTGTTTTTTTCGAAATCGAACCGATATTTTTACCTCCGTTTTGTTCAATCATTTGTTTCAATTCGTCACGCGAGTGTTTTTCAAATGTGCCCGAAATTATAATACTCAATCCCGAAAGTTTATCCGTTCTGTTACTGATTTTGTCTTCGCTGATTTGAAATTGCAATCCATTTTCCTGTAATTTTTTAATAAGCTGAATGTGTTCTTCTTTTGAGAACCAGTCAACAACGCTTTCTGCGATCCGTTCTCCAATTTCATCAATTTCAGTTAAATCCTCTTTTTTTGCAGACTGAATATTTTCGATGGAGTGAAGTTTTTTTACTAATGTTTTTGCTACAGTTTCGCCTACAAACCTTATCCCCAGTGCAAAAAGTACTCTTTCAAACGGAACATTTTTCGATGATTCCAATCCGTCTAAAATTCGTTGTGCCGATTTTTCTGCCATTCGTTCAAGCGCTTCCAACCGGGGTTTTTGAAGCAAATATAAATCAGCAATATTTTTTGCCAATCCTTCATTATACAGCAGCTCAATGGTTTCCTGTCCAATTCCATCAATATCCATGGCTTTCCGGCTGACAAAATGTTCCATTTTACCTTTTATCTGAGGTGGGCAGCCATCTTCATTCGGACAATAGAATGCTGCTTCACCTTCTGTCCTAACCAAAGTAGTTTCACATTCCGGGCAATTTTTAATGAATTCAACTTTTTGGAACATCGGGTGGCGTTTTGTAAGATCAACCCCTGTAATTTTGGGGATGATTTCGCCACCTTTTTCAACAAAAACTGTGTCGCCGATATGTAAATCAAGGTTTTCAATAATATCAGCATTGTGTAATGAAGCACGTTTTACAACGGTTCCGGCAATTTGAACAGGTTCGAGATTGGCTACCGGTGTAACAGCTCCTGTTCGGCCAACCTGGTATGAAACCGATTTTAATTCAGTGGAAACGCTTTCAGCTTTAAATTTATAAGCAATTGCCCAGCGTGGAGATTTGGCTGTGAAACCAAGGTTTTCCTGCAGGTTTTTTGAGTTTACTTTAATTACAACGCCGTCAGTTGCAACAGGTAGTTTAAACCGTTCAGTATCCCATTTTTTTATGAAGTTGAAAATTTCATTCAGGTTTTTGCAAATTTCGGTAGCTTCAGATATTTTAAAACCCCACTCTTTGGCTTTTTGAAGACTTTCGTAATGTCCGTCAAACGGCAGGTTTTTACCCAGAATATAATAGAAATACGCATCTAACTTGCGCGAGGCAACCACTTTCGAGTTTTTCATTTTTAATGTTCCGGCTGCTGTGTTTCGAGGGTTGGCAAGCAACTGTTCGCCAGCAAGCTCAAGTTCCGCATTCAGTTCATTAAAAACGTCAAAAGGCATTACAATCTCTCCCCTTATTTCAAATTCCTCCGGAAAATCGTTGCCGCGAAGTTGCAAGGGGATTGATTTAATTGTGCGCACATTTTTTGTAACATCGTCGCCTTTTACTCCGTCGCCGCGTGTCACAGCACGGGTTAACCGGCCATTTTCGTAAGTTAAGCTAATTGATGAACCATCGAATTTCAGTTCGCAGACGTATTCAAAATCAGTATTTATAATTTTTTTTATCCGGGTGTCAAAATCTGTGATTTCTTCTTCAGAGTAGGCATTCGACAATGAAAGCATTGAATATTTGTGTTCCACCTGTTCAAAATCGCTGCTCAAATCATTACCAACGCGCTGAGTCGGCGAATTTGGGTCGGCAAATTCTGGAAAATCATTTTCAAGTTTTTCCAACTCCTTCAATTTCATATCGAAATCGAAATCACTGATAACAGGTTGCGCCAAAACATAATATCTGTAACTGTGTTCTTCAAGCTCAAACCGAAGATTATTTATTTTTTTTAATGCTTCTTCGTGGTTCATTTAATGCAAGTATTTATTTTCAATATGAAACAAAAGAATGGTTTAAAGGGTTAAAAGTATAGAAGATTTTCTTCAACTTTTAAGATTAAAAAAAGTTTTAAACGATATTTTTAAACAAAATTCTATGGCATTTACATTAGAAACAGGCTCAAAAGCCCCGGATTTTAACCTCCCTGCAACCGACGGAAACACATATTCTCTCGATAGTTTTAAAGATTCAAAATACCTGGTGATTTTCTTTACCTGCAACCATTGTCCGTATGTAATTGGCAGCGATGAGGTTACGCGGGAAACAGCTGAGAAGTTTAAGCCGTTTGGGGTTGAATTTGCAGGTATTAATTCGAACAGCAAAAACACTTATATTGAAGATGATTTTCCGCACATGGTGGCACGTATGAAAGAATACAACTTTCCCTGGAAATATTTATATGATGAATCACAGGAAGTTGCGTTGGCTTATGGCGCGCTTAGAACTCCACATTTTTATGTTTTTAATAAAGATCGAAAACTTGTTTACACGGGCCGCGGTGTTGATAATCCAAGAGAAATTTCAAAAATGACGGTTAACGATTTGGAGCGTGCATTGGAAGAATTAATTTCCGGAAAACCAATTTCAGTACCACTAACAAATCCGATTGGTTGCAACGTGAAATGGGACGGAAAGGACAGACATTGGATGCC
>DAOPKR010000167.1:0-3597 GCA_035391305.1 Draconibacterium sp. | reverse complement strand
CACAAAAATTTAAACCAATTAATTTCATGATCATGAAAAATTTAAAAACTTTTCTTGCGGCAGTAATAATACTGACAGCTTTTATTTCAAAAGCGCAAAACTCAAAAAAGGACTTTTACGGTATGTGGACAATTGATATCGATGGAGGTTCTGTCGGGTGGCTGAATGTGAATGAAGACAAAGGTTTTCTGGATGCAGAACTGTTATGGCAGGGGGGGAGTGTGTTACCGGTTGCCGATGTTTACTTTGTTGATGATAAAACACTTGTGGTTACGCGCACCCGCGAAATGAAAAAATCGGAAGATCGCACACTTTTGTCAACACAAACCTACACTTTTGAAAGAAAGGGAGATAAACTGGAAGGTTTCAGTTCTGAACCTAATCGCGATGGAATGGGAGTTTCTACTTTAAAATTTAAAGGTTGGAGGCTACCGCCGGTTCCATCGGCACCAGATTTATCGAAAGTAAAATATGGAACACCAATACAATTGTTCAACGGAAAAGATTTAACAGGATGGAAACTTATCAATCCGAAGCAGGCCAATGGTTTTAAAGTGGTAGATGGAACTTTGGTAAACGACCCGGTTAATCCTGAAGGAAAACGTGTGAATTTTGGAAATCTGCGCACTGAAAAGGAATTTGAAGATTTTAAGCTGACATTGGAAGTTAATGTGCCTGAACATAGCAACAGCGGTGTTTATTTGCGTGGAATGTATGAAATCCAGGTTGTTGATTCTTATGGTGCAGATTTGGATTCGCACAATATGGGTGCTTTATACAGCAGGGTAAAACCTGCAGTTTCAGCCGAGAAAAAAGGTGGCGAATGGCAAACCATGGAAATGATTCTTTGCGACAGGCATGTTACTGTTGTATTGAATGGTACAAAAATAATTGATAACCAACCTGCCTACGGGCCAACCGGTGGTGCTATGCAAGCCGACGTTTTTAAACCGGGACCCATTTATTTACAAGGTGACCATGGAAAAGTATCATATCGCAATATTGTTTTAACTCCGATTATTAAATAGAAACAAAAAAACCGTTCTTTCAAAGCTGAGATTTGAAAGAACGGTTTCTATTCATTCTTGCATTTTTTGAGACACTTAGTTTCGGCCATATTAATTCTCTCTGTTATTTCATTTCAGTTTTCTGATTTGCTGATTTACATTTCTTTTAAAATAAACCAGGATTACATAGCCAAAAACCTTTGTGTTGAGAAAGATATTGAAGGTTCTACCTGCAAAGGTTGCTGCCAGTTGAAAAAGAAACTGGAAAAAAATACTGAACAAAAAGAACAGGTACCACCAACACAAAACAGTAAACAAAATATCGATTTATTCGCATTTAATTATCTGACAAATAGTTATTTCCCTGTTTCGATAGAAATTGCAAAGCACTTTCTAAACGCACTTAACTACTATAAATTTTTATCATCCATCTTTCGGCCCCCGAAGAATTTTACTTAAATATTTATAACCCCAATTTTATTTCTGGTCACAAATGTAAGTGCGCCGGAAAATTATAATTGAATAAATTTCAACATAGATGATGAATGTTGAAGTAAAATTTTAATTGATAAGAAATGATAAAAATATTAATCAAATCAGATCAGCCTTATTTTCGATTAATTTCATTTTCACTTTTTTTAATGATGAATATTGCTGTTTTTTCGCAGTCAAAAACTATTCGGATTATTAATAAGGAAAATGGCCAGCCTGTCTCTGATTTACTTTATAAATACAACAACAAATCAGGGATTTCAAATTATCAAGGTGAAATAACAATTGAGTTTGCAGAGGGTAAAACGTTGTATTTATCGAATGTAGAATTTGGCAAAAATGAAATTGGTTCATCAGATTTAAAAAAGGCATTTGAAACTGGTGTTTTAAAAATAGATGCCACAGCATATAATTTGCTGCCGGTTACTGTAATTACAGTTCATCCTGAAATATTTGGAAAAAGTAAGTTTGATATACCCGTTCAGGAGAAATTGGAGCACGATGCGGGACAATTGCTTGAGCAAATGACTTCATTTTCAGTTATTCGCAAAAGTGGTGCTTATGGATTTGACCCGGTTTTACGCGGGTTTAAATACGACCAGTTGAATTTGGTGATAGACGGAACACAAACTGCTTCTGCTGCTTGTCCCAACCGCATGGATCCCGCTTCCAGCCAAATCCCGATAAACATGATTTCAACGGTTGAGGTAATGAAAGGCCCTTTTAGTTTACGTTATGGAAACGCTTTTGGAGGTTCTGCTAATTTCAAGAGCAGTGCACCACAATTCAGTGAAAAAGCTAAGCCGGCCGGGCGACTTGGAACAAGTTATGAAAGCAACGGGAATATTTTCAGAACAGAAGGTGTTGCGGGTTTGACCGGTAATAAAACAGACTTAAAGTTTTTTGGATCCTTTTCGCAGGGAAACGATTACAAAGATGGAGATGGCCTGGAAATACCTTCTGATTTCAACCGTTTGAACTGGGGCGGAAAATTTGGTTTTAAATTAAGTGACAAACAAAACCTGGGCGTGCTTGTCTCAAATAATCGTGCAAAAAATGTCGATTTTCCGGCTTTGCCAATGGATTTACGCGAGGATAATACCTGGATGATAAATGCAAGCCATTCAGCCCTGTTCTATGGAAAGGCCTTTTCAGCATGGAATTCAACCATCTATTTTACCAAAGTAAATCACTTAATGGATAATCAGGACAAAATAATTTCTCCCCGTACAGTTGATGCCTCAACCGATGCTGAAACTTCAAACTACGGGGGCAGGACTGAAATGAGATACGATTTTAAAACAGGTTTTTTATTTTCAGGAATTGATTATCGAATGGAGACAGCGGATGGAGAACGCTCGCGAAATATGTTGATGGGACCGATGGCTGGGAAAACCATATACGACAATGTTTGGCAGGACGCGCAAATACAGCGAAGTGGTACTTTTGTTGAATATCACTTTTTAAAAACAAAATTTCATGCTGTTGTTTCAGGGAGAATTGATTACAACTCAGCAAAATCAAATAATCCTGATCCAAATTTTGCGGTTTTGTATCCGGATATGAGTTCAGATTTTTTTAATCCTTCGTTAAGTGTTGGTGGAACAAAAATGCTGAACAAAGAATTGTCGTTGGGATTGTGGTTTGGCACAGCCCAGCGCAGCCCGGGAATTGCAGAGCGATATATCAACTTTCTCCCGATTGGCCCTGATCCTTATGAAATGGTTGGAAACCCTCAGTTAAAGCCGGAAACAAACAATCAGGCCAATCTGATCTTTGAATACAATACAAAGTCAGCAAACATTAATCTGGATTTGTATTCATCGTTTTTGAGGAATTATATTTCGTCGGAAATTGATACGGGAGTTAGTCCCAAAATGGCAACTTCGCCAGGTGTACGCAGATTTATCAATATTGACAAAGCACTTATTTCGGGTTTTGAGCTGGAATGGAAACAGGTTGTAACAAGATATCTAAAGCAAGATTTTGCCGTGGTTTATATTTATGGAAAAGATAAAAAACTAAATGCCCCGCTTCCTGAAATCGCTCCTTTGGAGATTAGGTACCGTTTGTATGGTAATTTTTTTAACGATAAATT
>DAOPKR010000166.1:4355-7838 GCA_035391305.1 Draconibacterium sp. | reverse complement strand
GAGGGACGGATAACTTCGTGGTTTTTGTCAACCATCACAAGTCCGTGCATCTGATAGGAAATACCAATAGATAAAATACTTTCAGGATTTATTTTTGATTCTTTTAAAACTTCAGATAATGCAAGTTTGAGGTTCTGCCACCACAATCCAGGCTCTTGTTCAGCCCAACCTGCTTTGTGGGCAGTAATTTTCATTTCCTGTTTCGGGTAAAACGAACTTGCTTTACAATTTCCATTTTCGCCATCAATTAACGAAACTTTTACGGAAGAACTTCCTATGTCAAATCCAAGTAAGTACATGATATGTTGTGTTTTATGTTATATTTTTAAAATCGAGCTGTTCTGTTCTGGTATGCAGGTAAAATTAGTTTCTATATCTGTTGTTTCAAAGTCGAAAAATATGTTGTAAAACATGTTTTTCGACTTTTTGATTTTTTTAACCGGAATACAATCAAATGCCGAATTGAGATACTTACAACGATGACCTTAATTTCAAACTTGTTGGCACCTCAAATCGTATTGGTTTTCCATCGGTAACAAATTCTGCAGCTTTTTGGCCCATTAATTCAAAATTGGTGGAAATCACTGTAATACCATTTTTCACGTATTTTTTCATGGGTGTCTCGTTGTATGATATTACACCAACTTCTCGTCCCGGTTCAAAGCCATTTTCTTCGCACTGATCAAGAAAACTTGCTAAAGTACGGTCGCTAACCAAAAAGTAGAGACCACCTTTTTTTATTACAAAACCATCCGGTTCAAATATTACTGAATGTTTTATATTGTAGTGTGTACAAAATTTTCTGAAGTATTCTACTGACGCTTTTGGATGGTAAGTAAATGACGGATAATAGAAAGTAAATTCTTCATATACCGATATTTTGTCGATATTCTTTTCGAGGCAAGAATAAATAGCTTTTCCAAAATCCTGATAAACAGTAGATTGGTTTTCTGTTGAATGGATTTTCCAATCAATGATCAACAATTGTTCTGTTGGAATTTTATTAATTATCTCCGGAACTTTATCATTATCAAAGTTCATAATAATATATGCACTGTATTTGCCTAAACTTTCAGATATGATTTTTTCAAAAACTTTAATATTGTAATGATGAAAGTGTAAATCGACTGCAATATTTTTTGGCAGATTTTTAAGAAACGATCCGTAAAGTACCTCCTTGTATGCTTTGAAAGTATCGAGAAAGAGGAAAACTTTTGTTATATTTTTAGTAACAAAATAACCTCGGTTTGGAACCGATTCAACAATATTCCGTTTTTTTAATTCAGCATATGCCTTAAAAACCGTGTCGCGCGAGAGCTGGCATTCTGCCATAACCTGGTTTACTGAAGGCAGCATATCGCCCGATTTTAATTGATTCTGACTTATTGAATCAACAATAGCATCTACCAATTGCTGAAATTTTAATACGTTCGAATTGTTATCGACAGTGAATTTGAAATCTCCCATTTTTAGATTTTTTTCCAGAGTAGTTAGCATTCTGTTCTGTTCTACAAATCTAAAAATAAAATGCAAAGATTTAAATCAAAGAAAGGTGACAATTGCCACCTTTTTGTATTTATTATTGATGCAGGGTTCGGGTTTCAACAATAAATACAATTATTATGAGTTCGGTTTTTTTCTGTTCCTGTTTACCAGATTATTTAAACACGGTATTTTAATTAAAACAATCAAATCTTTTTAACCCCTTACAAAAATTGCCTTTATAATTTCAGAGGCCATTTTTGGGTTTTCCTTTAACCTACGGGTTGAATATTTAAACCATTGCTTTCCAAATGGAACATAAACCCGCATCTTAAATCCTTTATCCACAATCGATTGCCTAAGTTCTGGTGTAACTCCGAAAAGCATTTGAAATTCGCACATATTTTTTGGCACATTGTATTTTTCAATTAGCTGAAGAGCATTCTCAACTAAATATTTGTCGTGTGTAGCAATGCCCACGTAAATTTTATTTCTGAACATAAATTCCAAATCAGAGAGATATGTATCCCTTACTTTCTGGTACTCCTTGAAAGAAATTTTCTCTGGTTCAACATAAATTCCTTTACACAACCTGAGATTAATTGGAACTGATTCTGAATTCAGAGAGTTCAAATCTTCCAAATCTTTCATTGTACGGCGCAAATATGCCTGTAAAACCAAGCCAACATTTTGCGGAAATTCGGCCCGAAGTTTTTTGAAAATATCAATTTCCATATCAACACATTCCGAATCTTCCATGTCAATCCTTATAAAAGAATTTTTTTCGGACGCCAGTTCCACTATTTCCCTGATATATTTGTAACAAACCTCCTTGTTTATAAGCAACCCAAACATTGTCGGTTTCAGCGAAAAATTGCCAACAACATTTTCATGTGTAAAACGGTTTATTATTTCGAAATAATGATCTCTGTTTACTTTTGCTTCATCCAGGGTTTTTATAAATTCACCCAGTAAGTCGATTGTAACTTCAATCCCTTTCTCATTCAGTAACTTTGAAGCCAAAAGACCATCTTCGATTGTTTCGCCGGCAATATACCTTTTAGAAAAAACCCAAACCAGTTTTTTTGGCATGTGCGGCAGCATATTTGCAATTAACTTATTCAGCATTTTTGTTATTAAGTAAAACTTTATTTGATTTAGTAAAAGTAGTGTTGATGATATATTTATTTCAATGACGTTTATCAGCACAGGTTTATGATTTTACGCAGGTTTTTATTGAAATTCATCAATATTTAAAATGCTTAAAAAAGTGTTAAACGGGTAAGTTGGTTTAAACTAAAAAATTATCTTTGTGCCAGTTTTAAAAGTAAATCTAAAATTGAATCTAATGAAGGGAACATCGTTGATTGTGAGCATTGTGCTTTTTGTAGCTGTAGCAGTTTTATATGTTTTGCATTTTACAGGAACCGGAAAATCCGGTCAAAATTCAGACGCTGATGACAAAGCTGTGATTAGCAGGGACGGATTGAAAATTGCTTATGTGAAAGCAGATTCAGTAATTTTAAATTACCAATTGGCGGAATATTTACATGACGATTTTACGAAAAAACAGGAAGCTTACACAACTGAATATGCTTCAAAACGTAAATCATTTGAGAAAGATGCAGCTGCATTTCAGGAAAAATTGCAACGTGGCGGTTTTTTAAGCGAACAACGTGCTGTTCAGGAGCGCGACAGGTTGGTTGGCCTTGAGCAGGAAATTCAAAAGATGGATCAGGATTTGTCGCAAAAACTGGGTGAAATGCAAAATACAAATGGTCAGCAGGTTTTAGACAGTTTACAAAGTTGTTTGAAACATTACAATTCAATTAAAAAGTACGATTACATTCTTAATGCGTCGAGTATTTTGATTGGTGATGAAGGCGACAATATTACTGCCGATATTTTAAAAATGATGAATGAAAAATATTCGGCAACACAACAAAAATAGTCAGTTTTGATTTCAATATAGAATCCGGGCAAGTTCCCGGATTTTTTTTT
>DAOPKR010000166.1:0-4255 GCA_035391305.1 Draconibacterium sp. | reverse complement strand
CTTTGAACTTTGAACTTCTTCCCATGTTTGCAAATAAATACCTACAAAAACAAAACAAGCCTTCTTTAGTTGCACAGCCGCCGGTTGCTGATTTGGGAATTATTGTTGTGATACCATGTTTTCGTGAGCCGTATATTTTACAAACCCTTGAATCCGTTGCCAACTGCGATTTGCCAAACAAAAAAGTTGAAGTAATTGTGCTGATAAATCACTCCGAAATTGCTTCAGACACAGTAAAAAAATACAATCAAAATACAAAAGCCGAGGTTGAAAACTGGATTTCGAATTACAATTCAGGTGAAATTACATTTTTCGGAATTGGTCCGGTTGAATTGCCAAAAAAATGGGCTGGGGTAGGGTTGGCGCGAAAAAGTGGTATGGATGAAGCACTGCGAAGATTTAATTTACTGGGAAAACCGAATGGAATTATTGTTTCGCTGGATGCCGATACGCTTGTTGCAAAAAATTATTTTATTGAAATAGAAAAGCATTTTACCCGTTTTCCAAAAAATGTAGGGGCAACCATCTCGTTTCAACACCAAACTGACGGATTAGCCGAAAAGCAGTTAAAAGGAATTTTACTTTATGAAAAGTACCTTTTGTACTACAAAAATGCTTTGCGATTTATAGGTTATCCAAACCCACTGTTTACTGTAGGTTCGGCATTTGCAGTTACTGCCGGCGGATATATAAAAAGGGGCGGGATGACACGCAGACAGGCAGGCGAAGATTTTTATTTTCTTCAAACCCTGGCGCAACTCGGAACTGTTGGGGAAATTACCACAACTGCAGTTTATCCGTCAGCACGCGAATCGGACAGAATTCCGTTTGGTACCGGCCCGGCTATTGCAAAATGGATGAATGATGAGACTGATTTGACACAAACCTATAATTTTCAGGCTTTTGTCGATTTAAAACTGTTTTTTGATCAAATAGAAAATTTGTTCAGAATAGAGAGGGAAGGATTTTTCGAACTAATTGAAAAACTTCCTGATCCAGTTGGTCAATTTATCAAATCAGATAATTTTTGGATTGAAATTGAAGATTTAAACCAAAACTGTTCAAGCCAGGAATCTTTTAAAACCCGGTTTTTCCATAAGTTCAAAGCCTTTAAAATATTGAAATTTATGAATTTTGGACACGAGTTTTTTTATGAGAAAGCGGATTTGGACCAACAATTTTTAAGATTACAGGAACATGAAAAATATTAATCACCCCAAATCGTTTTTGCTGCTCATTGCATTGTTTGCCACTGTTTCAACTGGTATTTCGTGTGAAAATTTCTATCACGATGAAAGTGAAAAACCGGAGTTTACAACTTCAATTCCTTGTGAAGGGAATTGTTGGGTATTAAACAGTTTGGAGGGAAATGAAACTATGATAAAAGAAGGCGGCATTCAAAACTGGAATTCAGAAGAAACTGTTTTTCGTACCTATTTTAAAGTGGAAAAAACCGGGAGTTTCAATGTTGGGATTTTGGCGAAATCACATTCCGGAAATTCAAAACTGAAAGTTACTTACGGCAATTTAAGCAGAGAAGTTAAAGTTTCTTCTGAAAATTTAGATACTGTTATTGTTGGCAAATTCAATATTGAAAACCCGGGTTATCATTTTGTTGAAATACAGGGAATAGAGAAATCAGGCGATTATTTTCCTGAAATAAAAAGTATTTTAATTGGCGGAGAAGTAGCTGAAAGTAAAGTTTACTTTGCCCGCGATGATTTTTACTGGGGACGACGCGGCCCGTCGGTTCACCTCAATTTTCAGGTTCCCGAAAGTGCAGGGAATGTGGTTTATTTTTACAATGAAATCACGGTTCCTGAAAAAAACGACGTGCTGGGTTCATATTTTATGGCAAACGGTTTTGGCCAGGGGTATTTTGGGATGCAGGTAAATTCGCCCACTGAACGAAGGATACTTTTTTCGGTTTGGAGCCCCTATAAAACAGATAATCCCGGCGCAATTCCAGAAGATTTCAAAATTAAGTTACTCAAAAAAGGAGATGAAGTTTATACCGGAGAGTTTGGAAATGAAGGTTCTGGCGGCCAGAGTTATTTAAAATTTGATTGGAAAGCCGGAACAACATACAAATTTTTGCTGAAAGGTGAACCTACAGGAAATGATGAAACTGATTTCACTGCCTGGTTTTTTGCGCCCGAAGTTGGCACTTGGAAATTGATTGCAAGTTTCCGCCGCCCAAAAACCGAGACTTATTTAACTCATCTGTATTCTTTCCTCGAAAATTTTTATACCGAAACCGGAAATATTGAAAGACTTGGAATGTACTCAAACCAATGGATTTATAATGCTGAAAACAAGTGGGTTGAACTTACAAAAATAAAATTTACAGCCGATGCTACCGCCCGAAAAGAATCGAGAATGGATTATGCAGGGGGAGTTGTAAACAATTCGTTCTTTCTTAAAAACTGCGGCTTCTTCGGCGAAACAACCACAATTGATTCTTATTTTGAAAGGTCTGCGAAAGGAATTTCACCATCTGTTAATTTTGAAGAACTACCATAAAAAAGCGTTCGTCATACTTTATTTGACGAACGCTTTTTTCTTACTCACTCTCCTTTAGAGAGGGCCGGGGAGAGTTTTTTTATGATTTCAATCCTCCAGCCAACATATAGTATATTTCATTCCAGCGCAACTCTTTCTTAAATTCTGTTACGCAGGTATCTTTGTCGATTACAACATATTCAACGTCCGCAAATTCTGCAAATGTTTCAATATAATCGGGTGTTAATGCCAGTGTAAATGCCGAGTGGTGTGTTCCTCCTGCATAAATCCAGGCAGCAGCTCCATCAGCTAAATTTGGCATCGTTTTCCAGAAAGCGGAGGCTACCGGCAGTTTCGGCATTTTTTCAAGTGGTTCAATCACTTCCAAAGTATTTACAATAATCCGGAAACGATTTCCCATATCAATTAAAGTAACATTCATTGCTTCGCCGGTTGCGCTGTCGAAAATCAAACGGGCAGGTGCATCTTTGCCACCAATTCCAAGGGGTTGAACTTCAAGACGTGGTTTTTTAGCTGCAATTGATGGACAAATTTCAAGCATGTGTGCGCCTAAAACTGCTTCATTTGCAGGATCAAGATGGTAAGTGTAATCTTCCATAAACGTGCTGCCGCCTTTCATTCCTGCTGACATGGTTTTAATGATGCGTAACATAGCAGCCTGTTTCCAGTCGCCTTCGGCGCCAAAACCATAACCGGCGGCCATTAAACGCTGCGAAGCCAAACCGGGTAACTGAGCCAATCCGGTCAGGTTTTCAAAGTTTGTTGTGAAAGCTTTAAAATTCCAGTCAACCATAAAACGTTTCAGGGCAATTTCGTAACGTGCCTGAACACGAACGTTTTCATGGTATTTTTGCCCCGGTTTGCAATCGGCTGCCACTTCATATTCTTTTTCGTATTCTTTATAAAGCGTATCAACTTCAGCATCGGTAACTTTATCGATATATTTTATCAGGTCACCAACTCCGAATGCTGAAATCTGCCAGCCAAATTTAATTTGAGCTTCTACTTTATCTCCTTCTGTAACTGCAACTTCACGCATGTTATCGCCGAAACGGGCGACTTTTAAACCTTGCGAATCTGCCCACCCAATTGCAGTACGGCACCATTTTGCAACTTCATTTTGTACATTTTCCGCTTGCCAGTGACCAACAACCACTTTGCGGTTTTTCCGCATCCGGGCATTTATAAAACCATATTCACGGCCACCGTGCGCACTTTGGTGCAGGTTCATATAATCCATGTCGATTTCACTCCATGGCAAATCGCGATTAAATTGGGTATGCAAATGCATATAAGGTTTGCTCAGCGCTTTTAATCCGCCAATCCACATTTTAGCGGGCGAAAAAGTGTGCATCCAGGTAATCAACCCGATACAATTTTTATCGGAACTTGCCTGAACACAAACGTCAAGGATTTCGTCGGGTGTTTTTACAACAGGTTTGAAAACGATTTTTACAGGCATTTTGCCCGATTTATTTAGTCCGTCAACAATTGTTGAAGAATCTACATCTACCTGAGCTAAAGTTTTTGGACCATATAAATGCTGGCTTCCGGTTACAAACCAGATTTCCATTTGATTAAAGTTTGTCATTTTTATTGAATTTTAATTTGATGCTAAAATAGCAATATTTTTGTAAGCGTAAAATGTACACTTTTAGAATATCTGTTTTTCAAATGTTTCTTTTGAAGAAATTATCTTGTTATAACTGAATATTAGCAATGCCTAACACAA
>DAOPKR010000165.1:2912-7949 GCA_035391305.1 Draconibacterium sp. | reverse complement strand
AATTAAACAATTGTTATTACTTTGGATTCAAAGTTATAAACTTCTTACAAAAAGTAGTAATCATTTTTAATATTAATTCAAAAACCTATTGATTATATATCAAATTGTTATATGAAATAAACTAGTAATGTTTGTTTTTTTTGCAGCCAACAATTTAACATCATTTTGAACATATCCTTCTTTTGCTTATGAATATCATTATTTGGCAAAAACGCGTTACACCGTCAACAACTCAACATTATCATAAATTTTCCTAATTGCAGAAGCTATCATATCTATATCAGCTTTGGTTCCCAATAATATTTTATGGTGGATGCAAACCGATTCCTCAAAATGAACACGGTCGCAAACAGGTAAATCAAAGCGTTTTGGGTTGATTGCTGCCCAATATTCATCGTTTAATTTGTGACGGCATGGTTTTGTATGCGGCACATACAACGAACATTTATTTAAAGGTTCATAGCTTGCTGATACCTGAATCCCGATTTCGGCAGTTAATGCTTCGCGGAATTTTGCAACCGGCAACCCTTTAAATTCGTCTTTAAAATATCGGAAAGCAAAATTAAAATATGCTTCTTTTGTTTCCCGTTCATCGCGTTTCATGGGTTTAACGCCTGGTAAATCAGCAAGCAAACTATTGAGGTAAATTCCATTTGCATCTCTAACTGCGTTTTGTTCGGGCAATCTTTTAAGAGCTTCTACCAATATGGCAGCCTGAAATTCAGTAATCCTGAAATTCCCGCCCTGATAAAAATTTCCCTGGTCGGAATATAGTCCGGCACCTTTATCCACCTCTTTGCTCATCCCTTCAGGGCGTCGGCCACAGTTGCGAAGAGCATCCAACCGTTCAGCAATTTCAAAATTATTTGTTGTAAGTACCCCACCCTCGCCGGCAGTTAAATGTTTCGACAGTTGAAAACTAAAACTTCCCACATCGCCAATACTACCGGCCTTCTTTCCGTTCCATTCGCCACCGTGTTTGTGGGCACAATCTTCAATAACATACAAGTTGTGTTTTTTGGCAATCCGCAGAATCTCGTCCATATTGGCAAAACTTCCATATAAATGTACCGGTACGATTGCTTTTGTGCGCGGCGTAATTGCTGCTTCCACCGCTTTTGGATCAATACACCAGGTATCTTCGCAAACATCTACAATAACCGGAGTTGCATTTACATCAAGAATGGTTGCTGCAGTTGCCTGCCAGGTTAAACCGGGCAAAATAACTTCGTGACCGACACCAATTCCACATGCTTCCAAAGCCATTTGTAATGTAACAGTTCCGTTTGCCGCCGAAATTGCGTATTTAACGCCTGAATATTCTGCAAAGTTTTTGTTGAACTCTGTTTCTTTTGGTCCGTTGTATGACCAAACTCCGCTGTTCAGTACATCGAGCAAAGCTTTTTCTTCTTTTTCGTCCCAAACCGGCCATTTTGGCCATGGATTTGTTTTTGAATCACGCACCGGTGAACCGCCTTTTATTGCCAGTGAATTCATAGTTGTTTATTTTTTAATGATTATTTTCTTTATTTAAATACCAGAGTGCTGATACTTAGTTCCTGATGCCTTATATCTATATCACACATCCTATGTCCAGTATCATGATCTCAATTATTTTTCAGTATTAAAAATTGTCTTGTTCTTTATCAAAGGTTTTGCCCAGAAACTGATACTTAAAATGTAAGTCAGTGTGAGAAACACAAATGACATTCCACCCCTCAAGCCAATTGCATCACCTAAAACGCCCACAATGAGCGGAACTATTGCACCACCAATTATCCCGGAACACAGAATGCCGGAAAATGCGCCGTGATTGCTTGGCAGCGAATTCAATGCAAGCGAGAAAATGACCGACCACATTACTGATGCAAAAAACCCAACACCAATAAACCCGTAATAAGCCGTCATCCCGTTACCGGTTAACAGTGCAGTTGCCAATGAAATCATAGCTGCAATCGAAAAAATGCGCAACACAAGCTTACTGTCAATTACTTTTAATAAACCCAGACCGAGAATACAGCCAACAGTAAGCAAACCCCAGAACCACGAAATTGCCTTTGCCCCTTCAACTTCAGGACTCATTCCGTGATAATCGGCCAGAAATTTCGAAATCCAGCTTGCAACGCCTTGTTCAGTGCCTACATATGCAAAAATTCCAAAAAAGAAAAGTATTACTGTTTTGTTTTTTAAAAGCTCTTTTATTGTACCGAAATTACCAACTTTTTCTTCCGCGTTTAGTTCAACTTTCGGAAATTTTGAAACCAGCACAATGATTACCATTGCAAACGCAATTACCCCAAAAATCCAGTAAATAGAAACCCATTTCAGGTTTTCAGGCACGATTCCGTTTAAAGTTGACAACAATAAATTTGAAGTGTTTCCAGCAGAAAGATTTGTAACGAGATAAGAATACATTAGCGGGCTTAAAAAAGAGGCTCCACCAAAAAATAACTGTGCCAGCACCGAAGTAAAAGCAAAATGCTCTTCACCACCCGAAACTCTCAGCAACGGATTAATGGCTACCTGTAAAACTGCCATTCCCATCCCAATCATAAATAACGAGATCAGATAAACCCCAAACGACGGGAAAAAGGAAAACAGAAGCGCTCCCGCCGTTGCCATTGCAAAAGCTGCGGTAATCACCTTTTTTTCCCTGTATTTTTCAGTTAACATTCCGGCCGGAACCGACATTACACCGTAAGCAATAAAAAATGAAAAATTGAGCAAGCCCGCCATTCCTTTACTCACGCTAAAACCTTTAATAACTTCGGGAACCAGCGGGCCAATAATATTTGTGAGAAATGAAATAACAAAAAAGATAAAAAAGATAAGTACAACGATGAAATAATTTCTTTGCATGATAATGGTTTATTTTAATGTAACTTTTTCAACATTCCAGCCACGAACTTCAACAACAGGTTTTTCGCCATTAAAATCGGAAAGGAAAAATTTAGCTTCATAATTACGATCTTCGCCCGGAAGTAAAGTCACATAATTATCGTCCCAGAAAATTGGTAAAACCGGCTGCATGGTTGCAGGATCCAACACATCGAGGAAATTGAAAAAAGCGATCGTTTCCGTGGTGTTTTTTATGTTTAAGGTAACCTTGCCAAATTCATTTTCCTTTGAATATTTATAATCATATTCGAGCTTGATTTTTGGAAGCTTGTTTAGAGCAGTGTAATCAGCAAACGATTTTGTTGGTGTATAAAATGGCCACTCCAGTTTTTTTGCTGCTTCATAATCCAGCACATCTTTTTTTGTCGAAAGCCAGTAAATACTGTTATCTACTTCTTTTTTTTCTGAATTATAAATTCTTAAATCAAGAAAATAAACCGGCGTGAGATTTTTGATTTCAGGCAGTTTATAAATGAATTTCGAAATATTGGAAGGAATATCGCCAGTCCACTGGTCAGCAAAAATTTCCTTCGAGTTAATATCGAAAACCCTGATTTTTACAGTGAGGTTTTTTTGTTCGTTCAAATCTTCGTTTGCCAGATAAATATCATCGAAACCATAACGATAAATGGCGTGTAATGGTGTACAGGCTTTTTTTGTTCCGTAGAACGAGCCGTTGGGTTGCAGATAAGTATCATACAACTGCCAGATTAATTTTGGCCATGCCGAGTTCAACTGCCACTGCACAAGGCCGGTACTTTTCGGTTTGTGTGCGATAAAAGCCTCAAACTGCGGGCGCATAATTTCGTAATTATTTACCTGCGCTTTATATGAAAACTCTTCTACATCCGAAGATTTTCCGTAACGTTGGTCGATTGCAGAAATATCGCGGTCCAGCGAAGTAAACTGGTTACGTCCGGTGTGGTATTCCCAGTAGTTTTTATCGATTGGCCAAAGCGCTTCTTCGGGCATCATTTTACGTAGTGAAGCGAGCGGCGCAATACTTGCACCCGGGCAGGTTTCGGTATTAAAACCATAAGCTCCGCCAAGCATTGTATCGGTAAACCAATAATACGGAGGAGTCCAGGCGTAAGGCCCCAGCATTTTCATTCCTGTCGGGCCACTGATATCGCTAACCAGCGGAACTTCAGCGACAATATTATTATCTTCAGTTCCTGCTCCGCCAGCCGAAGTAATGTAAGTGCGTGAAGGATCGTATTTATCAAAAAGCGAAATGTATTTTCTTTCCAGATCGGGATGCGGAAGCTTGTCGCTGCCAAGCATCCAAACATAAATACTTGGGTGGTTGCGTAACCACAACATTTGGTCTCTCCACGAATCGGCAAGTAATTTCATGTCAACAGGAGTTACCGCGCCGCCATATTTTTCGTGACAAGGTTTGCCAAGGTACTCTTCCCATTCCCAAATACAATTCCAGCCAATCATAACTAAAATACCATATTCATCGCACAAATTGTACAAGTCTTCATCTTTGCCCCAAAAACCTTCGCAACGGATGCTGTTTAAACCCATGTGCCGGATATAACGCATTTGCGCTTCAACCGATTTGCGCGTGTCGCGGAGGAAAATATCATCAGCCCAGCCGCCACCTTTCAGCAACACAAATTTTCCGTTTATTTCGAACGCCCGGTTTTTATCTTCATTCAAATAACTGCGTATTTCGCGGATTCCATATTTCTTTTCAACCTCATCGAAGATTTCATTCCCAACTTTGAATTCGGTTTTCAGGTTATATAATTTTGCGTTTCCCATTCCGTTGGGCCACCACAATTCAACGTTTTTAACTGACAATTGTGCAAATTCATCAGGGTTTAACCGAACCGATAAAGTATCGTTTGCAGGCACAACAACCTTTTTCTCCAGCTTGCCAACTTCGTAGTCAACACTAAAAATACCCTCAACTGGTTTGTCGGTACTATTTACAATTTCGGCCTGAATAAAAAGGTCGGCAGCTGTTTTTGAAACTGTATCAACTTTTGCATAAACAAACGGGCTGCGTATTTTTACACCTTCATTTATTTCGAGGAATACTTCCCTGAAAATCCCCATGCTTCGATCGGTAGGAAGCGGGTTCCAATCGCAAAAACCCAGTAAATATTCGCCATCGGCATATTGCGA
>DAOPKR010000165.1:0-2812 GCA_035391305.1 Draconibacterium sp. | reverse complement strand
CCCATTACAGTTCCGGGCACCACTCCTTCATACCAACCTGAAACGTCGAACCCATTTTCTGAAATAGACTGATCTTCTGTCCCAACCAGTTTTTCGCTTGACTGGATTTTCCAGTCTGTTTTTAGTGATATAACCTGTGACAGATTTTTTGGTTCCGGTTTTGAACAGGAAGAAATCAGAGCCATACCTGTAACGAAAATCCAGAGTGCTTTTAGAAATTTTTTCCGCATCATTAAAATATAAGTGTAAATGATTAATTATTAACTATTTTGCATACGAATGAATATTAACAAAGAAAAGCCTGATGTCCTTAAAAAACTTCGGTTATTTTAATCAGTTTGCATTATCTTTTAACTTTTCATTTGATTTTTAAAAACTATTTTCGCAATTCAGGTTAAGATTCTTAAAGTCCTGTTCAAAACAAACGATTTAAAATTCTAACAGATGAAAACAACTTTTTCCATTTCCGTTTTACTGAGTTTACTGCTATTTGTTGCAAATAACAGCGTTGCCCAATCAAGCCTGAAACAGCCGGGAGATTATGTAAATCCGTTTTTGGGAACTGATTTCTTCGGGCATACTTTTCCCGGGCCCTGTCTTCCATACGGACTTGTACATGTTGGCCCCGACACAGGAACACAGGGATGGAGCCACTGCGCCGGGTATGTTTATTCCGAAAGTTCGATTATTGGTTTTAGCCACACACATTGGAGCGGAGTTGGAATGGTAAATGGCGGCGAGGTGATGCTGATGCCAACCGCCGGCGACAAGCTGAAAGTTATTCCGGGAACGGAAAAAAATCCTGAAGATGGTTACCGTTCGCCATTCAGCCACAGCAACGAAACTGCAACGCCTGGCTACTATTCGGTTTTACTAAAGGAATATAATATTAAGGCAGAACTAACGGCAACTAAACGTGCAGGTTTTCACCGATATACTTTCCCAAAAACTAATAACGCGAAAATCATACTCGACCTTGGCCACCAGATTGGAGAAATGAAATCTGCCGAACTTTCCGAACTTCGAATTATAAATAACAACCGTATTGAAGGAGCAAAAAGTGCCGGACTTGGAAAAGTTTATTTTGTAGCCGAATTCAGTAAACCATTTCGTTATTACGGAACTTTTGATGCATCGTATGTTACACCCGAATCGGGCGGAAGTATTTTCCCTTATAAAAACGGTGAAAAGGGAGATAAAATCGGCGCTTTTGTAACATACCAAACCGAAGAAAATGAAGCTGTTTTGGTGAAGGTTGGCATTTCATATACAAGTGTTGAAGGTGCACGGCTTAACCTGCAAACTGAAATTCCGGACTGGGATTTCGACAAAGTAAAAAACGAAGCAGCAAAAATATGGAACAATGAATTGTCGAAAATAGAAATCGGCGGTGCGACTGACGATCAGAGGGAGATTTTTTACACCTCACTTTATCATTCGTTTCTGGCACAATATATTTCGCAGGATATAGATGGAAAATATATTGATTCTGACGGCAAAATCCATGTTGCAAAAGACTTTGATTTTTACGGTTCGTTTTCGTGCTGGGATACCTATCGTTCGCAACACCCGCTTTTAACGCTAACTGCGCCTGAACATGTAAATGATTTTATAAAATCTATTGCCGCCAAAACCGAACATTACGGTTGGTTGCCTGCACAACATTTCCTGAATGTTTTTGGCGAATCGATGGTTGGCGACCACCTGATTCCTGTAATTGTTGACGCTTACATGAAAGGTTTTCGTGATTTCGATGTAAAATTTCTGTATAGGGAAATGAAAAGGAAGGCGCTTGAAAATCCAATCGAACCAAGACTGGCACACGCGGGAAGATCAGGACTTGATTATTTCATAAAACTCGGTTACACTCCTGTTGACAAAGTTGCCGAATCGGTTCCCAATACACTTGAACTGGCTTACGACGACTGGTGTATTGCACAACTGGCAAAAGAACTGGGTGAGAAAAGCGATTATGAATTGTTTATGAAAAGAGCCGGAAACTATGTAAATCTCTGGGATACGGAAACGCAGTTTATGCGCCCCAAAAAAGCTGACGGAACCTGGCTTGAAGCACTAAATGGCCGCGAACAGGAAATTGTAAGCGAAGGAAACCATCATTACTACAAATATTTCGACCCGCTGCTGGTTGGCCGCCGTCCAAACCGGTATTACACCGAATCGAATGCATGGCAATACATTTGGTCGGTGCAGCACGATCCGCAGGGTTTAATAAACCTGTTTGGCAACAACGATGCATTTGTAAAAAAACTGGATACATTTTTTGACATGGACCCAACCATCACTCCGCCAAAATATGTTGGGGTTGTAGGAACAATCGGGCAGTATGTACACGGAAACCAGCCATCGCACCACGTTGCATATTTGTATAATTACGCGGGCCAGCCCTGGAAATCGCAGTTTCATGCGCGCCAGGTTTGCGAAGAACTTTATCGCAGCGGTCCCGGCGGATTGTGTGGCAATGAAGACATGGGTTCACTTTCGTCATGGTATGTTTTAAGCGCAATGGGAATTTATGCCGTTACACCCGGGTTACCGGTTTATACAATAGGAAGCCCAATGTTTGGCGAAGCGAAACTAAAACTTGCCGGAAACAAAACCTTCACAATAAAAACTTTAAATAATTCAAAAGAAAACAAATACATACAATCAGCCACTTTAAACGGAAAGCAGTTTAACCGCACCTGGATTTCGCATGATGAAATACTTGCAGGCGGCGAACTCGTTTTTAAAATGGGAGCCGAACCAAATAAAAAGTGGGGAGTTGGCAAAGATGCTATGCCGCCTTCGATGA
>DAOPKR010000164.1:5898-7963 GCA_035391305.1 Draconibacterium sp. | reverse complement strand
CAATACAAGCAACTAAACTACATGAAAAAGCATCTCTAAATAAAAAGGTCATGAAGGAAAAAATATTTATTTGGATTAGTCTAATAATTGTCGGATTTATGTCATGTGAAAAATCCGAAGATATAAACCTTGATTCGATAGTTGACACAAAATGGAAACTGACTCAAATAGTTGACAATACAGGTGAAGTTTCGAATTTCCCTTCTGAAATCGATGATTTTGAGATAATTTTTAGGAAAAGTGGAAAAATTGATTTAACCAATTTATGTAATTACTCATTCGGAAATTATTCTTTAACTAACAATAATTCGATAACAATATCTGATGTAGGACAAGGAACTGAAATGTATTGTTTACCAGACTTATCAATGGAATGGGAAAACACATTTATTAATAATTTAGTCAATGCAGCAACATATTCGCTTGCAGATAATATATTAATAATCAATTGTCAGGATTACGATTTAGTCTTTGACTTTGTGTCTGCATATGATTCAAATAAAGGAAAAGTTCTATTTTGCACAAATAGTCACATGATGAATTGTATATTTTCAATTAATATATCAGTTGACGGAGAAAAAGTAGGAACATTAGCTGCAAGTTCGAGTTATTCAGATAATGATTGTTCTTGCGAGAATTCAGCAGGGATTGGATTCTTAATCTCATTGGACAAGGGAATTTATGAATATTCAGCTCAAGAGACTGAATGTACCGCAACAAATATCACAAATTCATGGACAGGAGAATTAACGGTTATTGGAGATTCATGTACTGTGATTTTTCTTGACATAACAAAAGAATAAAAAGTACTGGCTACAACACAGTACATATTGCAGGGCGGGGTTCTGTGGTACGCCAACTGCGATGCGGGAATCCGCCCCACTAACCGGTCATTTGGGCTAACCAAAAAACTGCCGGTTAGCGCTTGAAGAAATGACGACCAAAAACGACAGTAACTATTTTGCCAATAAACCTAAATACGCAAACCGAAAACAGTCGTTGTTTAGGTTGAAGCAGTCATTGCTAAATCTGAAGTAGTCGTTGTTTGAGATGAAACAGTTGTTGTTTAAAATAAAGAATCCCATCCGCCTTTTGGCGGATGGGATTCTTTCTCCCCTCATTCGGGCGGGTCGGAGGAGGCTTTTTATCCACACTTAGACGAACCGCAGGAAATGCAGGTCAAACAACCTTCCTGGTAAACAACCTCATCGGAACCGCATTCTCCGCATTTTGCATCTTCGGCTAAAGTTCCGTCGGGAATATATTTTTTCAGAGCCCTTGCAACACCGGCTTTCCACGAATTAATGGTTTCGTTGTCAAGTTGAAGGCTTGTTACCAAATCAACAACTTTGTGTATCGGCATCCCGTGACGTAAAGTACCCGAAATCAGTTTTGCATAATTCCAGTAAACCGGGTTAAATTTATGCGAAAGTCCTTCAATTGTAGTTTTATAGCCGCGTGAATTTATGTATTGAAAATCATAACGCGAGGTTTCTTCGTCTTCGCGGCTTTTAATAATAAATCCTTTTGTTATTGACCGAGGCAACAAAATGCCGTCTTCATCATCAGAAAAACCTGTGAATATTTCATACGGTTTACCACCCAGCAACCCAACAAAGGCAATCCATTTGTCTTTATTATTTTGGAAACGAACGACATCGGCTTCCAACTTTTCGGGGCGGGTTGTAGGGAACCCGGTGCCTTTTTTCTTCTCTTTTTCGTCGTTTGAAATAAGTACTCCCGAGCGCGAACCATCACGATAAACCGTTACTCCTTTACAGCCCGATTTCCATGCTTCAAAGAACAGTTCGCCAACCAATTCTTCTTTTACATCAGAGGGAAGATTGATTGTAACACTGATTGAATGGTCAACCCATTTCTGAATTCTGCCCTGCATCCTCACTTTTGCCAGCCAGTCAACATCGTTTGAAGTAGCTTTAAAATAAGGAGAAATTTTAACCAAATCAGTTAATTCATCCTGTGTATAGTTACGGTTGGTTTCGTGGCCATTCGCTTCCATCCATGTTTTAAATTTATGGTGAAAAACCACGTATTCTTCCCAGTT
>DAOPKR010000164.1:0-5798 GCA_035391305.1 Draconibacterium sp. | reverse complement strand
CGCAAACCAAGCGCTGCAAGCATATCACCTTCGGCCGTAATACCAATACCGGTGCGGCGGCCTTCGTTTGCTTTCTTTTTAATATTTTCCCAAAGGTTTCTTTCTGTAAATTTTATGTGCTCGTCTTCAGGGTCGTCATTTACTTTTTCAAGGATTGCGTCAATCTTCTCCAGTTCCAGATCAATGATATCGTCCATAATTCTTTGTGCGTAATGCACGTGCTCTTTAAATAATTCGAAATTGAATTTAGCATCTTTTGTAAATGGCTGTTCAACATACGAATAAAGGTTGATTGCCAACAACCGGCAACTGTCATACGGACAAAGCGGAATTTCGCCACATGGATTTGTTGAAACTGTGCGGTAACCTAAATCGGCATAACAATCAGGAATTGATTCATTAATGATATTATCCCAGAAAAGAATTCCGGGTTCGGCTGATTTCCATGCATTCTTTACAATTTTCGACCACAAATCGCCGGCAACAATTTCTTTTGTGTATATAGGATTTTTCGAGTCGATTGGATATTGTTGTGTATAAGGAACACCCGATTCAACGGCGCGCATAAAATCGTCCTGCAGCTTAACCGAAACATTTGCTCCGGTTACTTTCCCCTGTTCCAGTTTTGCATCGATAAAATTTTCCGAATCAGGGTGTTTAATTGAAACCGATAACATTAATGCACCGCGGCGGCCGTCCTGCGCAACTTCGCGGGTTGAATTTGAATAACGTTCCATAAATGGCACGATACCGGTTGAAGTGAGCGCCGAATTCTTTACGGGCGAACCCTTGGGCCGGATGTGCGATAAATCATGTCCAACACCACCCCGTCTTTTCATTAACTGAACCTGCTCCTGGTCGATTTTCATAATTCCGCCATACGAATCGGAACTGCCATCGTTACCAACCACGAAACAATTTGACAGCGATGCTATCTGGTAATCATTTCCGATACCTGTCATTGGGCCACCCTGCGGAACAATGTATTTAAAATCTTTCAATACATTGTAAATCTCATCTTCAGTTAGCGGGTTCGGATAGCGTTGTTCTATGCGTGCAATTTCTTTTGCCAACCTGCGATGCATATCATCGGGAGTCAACTCGAAAATATTTCCAAAAGAATCTTTCAGTGCATATTTATTTACCCAAACGCGTGCTGCGAGATCGTCTCCCTTAAAGTACTTTAATGAAGCCTGAACTGCTTCCTCCTGATTGTAGATTTTTTTGCCAATTGCAACTTTTTCGGATACTTCGCTTAGTGCCATTTTGTCAAGTTAAATTTTAAATTAATAGATAAATTTTTCGGGAAATCTGTCTTTCCTCATCTCTGGTTTTGTGTGCTGCAAGATAGAACACAATCCAAAAAAAACGAACATTTTTTTTGGTTAAATATTTAAAAGTTATCAACTTTTATCTGTTAGTGTACTGATATTCTTTTGTTTATCCTTTTAATATCTGCAAATTGTTGACAAAAAGTAAAAACTTTTTTATTGAACAAATTATTTCTATGTTCAGATTTTCAGATAATTTGGGTTGATTATATGGAAAACAAAATGCTGTCAAATTCTAATTCAAAACACGACCAATGTTGAAAACTTTTTTTACGATATGTTTAGTAGAACCCACATTTTTTGCTACATAATTATTGCAAAACTGTGAAGCTTTTTGGCGTTCGTCCCTGTCATCAATCAGCTTATCCAAAGCATCCCGGAGTTCAGTGGCATTTGAAACTGAAAACGCGCCACCTTCAGAAATTAAATCAACAGCTTCCTTAAATTTTTTGTAATTCGGGCCGAAAATAACCGGCAAGCCAAAAGTTGCTGCTTCCAGTATGTTGTGAATGCCAACTCCAAAGCCGCCTCCTATGTAGGCAATATCTCCATATCTGTAAATTGATGACAGTAATCCCACAGAATCAATTATCAAAACTTCATACTTATCAACTTCCGATTCTGAAACCTTGCTGAAGGAAACTGCAGGCTTTTTCAACAATTGATGAATTCTGTTAATATTTGCCGCCGAAACTTCATGAGCAGCTATTATGAACTTTATATTTTTACTTTGGTTGATAAACGCTGAAAGCAGCTCCTCATCAGGCTTCCACGTGCTTCCTGCTATAATTAACAGCGAGTTTCCCTTAAACTTTTCAACAATAGGTAACTTTTTTGAATCCCTGGCAATGGCTGCAACCCTGTCGAAACGGGTATCGCCGGTTACAGTAAAGTTGGAAATCCCGATTGATTTTAGCAACTCTCCCGATTTTTCGTTTTGAACAAATAAATGTTCAACCTTAAAAAGAATTTTGCGATACCAGAGTCCCCAGGGTGTATTTTTAAAAAATTGCTGATTTTCGCGAAAAATTGCCGATACTATATATAATGGTACATTTCTTCTCTGTAATTCTGAAATATAAAAATACCAGAATTCATATTTCACAAAAAAGGCTTTTTCGGGCTTAACAATTTCAAGAAAAGTTTGTGCATTTCGTTTTGTATCCAAAGGTAAATACGCAACCACATCAGCAAGCGGGTAGTTTTTGCGGATTTCAAAACCCGAAGGCGAAAAAAATGTAAGTGCAATTTTGTATTCCGGAAACTGGCTTTTCAATTCTTCAATTACAGGGCGGCCCTGTTCAAACTCGCCCAGCGAAGAACAATGAAACCAAATGTATTTTGAATTTCCATCGATTTTTGATGCCAGGTTTTGCTTCCAGTTTTTTCTGCCCTTTACAAATAGTTTGGCCTTTTCGTTGAACAGCGAATAAAACTGAATCAACTGCGAATAAATAAATATTCCGGTTTTATAAAAAAGTGTCATGCTTGACTTATTTGATTTTTTAATACAAATGATTGTCTCTCAGGTATTCAAAAATTGTAATGTTGATGAGCATCAACAAAAACAGGTTTGCAAATTGCTCAACCGGAACTCCAATCAACCTGATTCCTAATGTAAAATCGTTGTTGTAGAGAATTACAGGTAAAATATTCAATAAAATTTTAATCAGAAAAAACGGGACTACAACAATAAAATAAGATATATAAAACTTGGTTAAATGTGGCTTAAACCGTTTTCGTAAAAGCGTGTAACCGAAATAAATTGCCAGCAAAAAGAACATAAAAAAAGGCACCAGCTTTTGACGCGAAAACCAGGCTTCATAAGCAAAACCCACCAGTAGCAAGATACTTATAATATAAAACAGGTTAGGTTTTTCAAACTTTTCGAACTTTACATTTACCAAAATATAAACCGAAAACGCAAAAAGCGAGATAAACAATAAAAACAGCCACTCTTCAAGTGGCAGGTTTAAAATGTTTTTACCGATCAGAAAATTTTCATTATAACTTATAATTCCTGCCTGCAGAAACCGGATATTCAACATGATAAATATTGTACCCGAAAAAATAACAGCCGGCAACATATATTTGAATTCCATTATAAAAACAATGGATTTTTTAATAAACAAAAACAGCGTAAGTCCCGCCAGCACAAGTAATATTAGAAGATACCAATAGTTCTGAAATTCCATTTTTCCTGAATTTCTGCAAAGTTACATTCAATTAACAGAAAACAAAATCACAACATTATCAAATCCTGATTACATAATTAAAAATAGAGATTACTTAACCTCATCAATAATGTATCGACGGAATTTTTTCAATCACCTCATCAAATGGTTTTTCTTTTCCATCAGCTACTTCGTACATTATTAAATGGGTAAGTTTTGCTGCGTCAACCAATTCTTTGTAAGGTTGGTTGCAAATATCCAAAAACCCAATGTTGTAGTTTTCGCCATCGAAACGGCCAAAAACAGGTTGATCGAGCCATTGAAAATAGTGCATGCCAATTAATTCAGGCCGGACTAAACCCTGTTCAACATAGTAACGGTAGGCTTTCCCGCGTTCGGCCTGAGTTAAAGCACCCTGAATACCTGAAGCCGGCAAACCACGGTCGGTAGCTCCGTGATGAAATTCGCCGATCATTACCGGCT
Organism: Draconibacterium sp.; assembly: GCA_035391305.1. Classification (GTDB taxonomy): domain Bacteria; phylum Bacteroidota; class Bacteroidia; order Bacteroidales; family Prolixibacteraceae; genus Draconibacterium. Next base: position 1,810 of record DAOPKR010000164.1, on the reverse strand, counting down.
TGCCACTGATCCGGGCAATTTCGGCGGTTTCGGGTGGACCGGGATTTCCGTAGCCGTTGATTGAAAACACGTCAAACCGCTCGCCGGCTTTGTAAAGCAAATCGGAGCTCATCCAGGCATAACGCATCCCAAGGTTCAGGTGGTTCGGATCTACTTTTTCAACTTCGTCACACGGTACATTTACATATTTTGCCACAAGGATTTCCGAGAATTTCCAGAAATCAGCCCTGGCAATTTCCGATGGGTATTCTTCAAAAACCTGTTTCGGAAACGCTTCAAAACCGCCTAACTTCAGGTTCCATTGTATGTTGAACTCATCAATCGAACCATATTTTTCGGCCAGCCAGCGGGCAAATTCCATTTTCGATTCGGAAAGCTGTGCGGTGGCAAACATCTCGAAAGCAACATCATTTGAACCAAAAGCCCAGGTAGGTTCGTTGCGAAGGAAATATCCAATCAGGTATTTATCGTCTTTAAATTCATTTAATTGTTGCGCAAAATCTTTAGCATTATTTGCATATTCCGCGGCAAAAACATCCGGAAAATCGCGAAAAAGTTTTATTTCGGTTGAAGGAAAACGTGAGAGCGGCAAAACGTATGGAATTTCGGACCTGCGCGCGTATTGAATATTCGACCAGTTTCCGATTGTATTAATCCCAAACCCGCGAATCTGTCCACTTGTAATCTTTTCCCATTTTTCTTTCCATTCCGAACCAAAAACACGCATCAAATTAAACCTGTGAAAATCAGCCTGCACAGTTTTTCCCCTGTCAGAAAAACCTTCCTTATAAACTGCATCTGTTGAATCGGGCAGCCATTTAAACAAATCTTCCTGACCTGAAACTACTCCTGAAGCATTATTTCCGATACAATCGACGCCCACCGAAACAAAGGCAAATCCTTCGGGATCGACAAGCCACCAGCGGGTTCCGTCGTTTTGTGTGCGGAAATAACCTGTGGCTTTAAACTTTTTCTTTTTCCATCCGCCATATTTGCTCCAGTTGTCGGGGAACGAAGAAGAATCTGCTGCAGCCAGCTGATTTTCCAAAAGCGTTTTCAACTCATTTTCATTTTGAATTTTCCCCGGCCACTCTTTTTCTGCCCACTGTCCCAACTCATCAACAACAGGCTTTTCAACCGGCGGAAACGGTTCGGGAAGTTCGTTGGTGAGGTAAACCGCAGCAATTTCAAATTCTGGCTTAAAATGTTTTTCATCACGCGGACCAAACCTGATAATAACTTTTGAAGTTTCTTCGGGTTTCATGCGGTTGCCAAGCACGGTTCCCTTTAACTGACGCGGAAAACGGGGCATAAATATTTCCTGCGCATTTAAATGTTCGAGCGGAAAAATAACCTTCGTTTTTAGTTTTGGCAGAACACCAATTTTTGCAGCCATCCGTGGAGTTTCGGTTTTATCTCCGGCAACCGAACCACTTTGGGTAACAATATTTTCAGTTTGTTTCTCATTTCTGTAAAACTCAACATTCAAAATGCCACTGAAATCATTTTCGTGATACACCTCGCAAACCAGGTAATTTGCATTTTTCCAAAGTTCGGGGTCGGTTCCTTCCCAAACTGTCAGACTTTGGTTTTCTGAATTTGGCGTTACTTTCAGAATTTTATTTTCGAGTGAACTTATTTCAGGGTTTTTCTGCTGAATTGTTTTCAAATCGAAGTTATTTGGGTTTTTAACCGCGCACGAAACTGCAATTACAAATGCTAAAATTAAAAGAAGTGGTTTCATCGTTTTTGGTTTAGAATTCATGTTAAAATTAGAAGAAAAATCGGGATGAAAATGGTTCTGCAAAAA
>DAOPKR010000163.1:2647-8351 GCA_035391305.1 Draconibacterium sp. | reverse complement strand
GGTTTAAGTTATGACTGGGATCGTGAAATTAATACCACCGACCCTAAATATTTCAAATGGACACAATGGATTTTCAAACAGTTATATAATACATGGTTTGATGATGAATTGCAAAAAGGGCGACCAATTTCTGAACTTCCCATTCCTGAAAATATAAAAACCGAAGGTACGGAAGCCGTTAAAGCCTACATTGGTAAAAAACGGCTGGCATATTACGATAATGCACAGGTTTGGTGGTGCGATTCATGTAAAACTGTTTGTGCGAACGAAGAAGTTCTGACCGATGGCGCACACGAGAAATGTGGCAACCAGGTAGTTCGTAAAAATTTAAAACAATGGTTGCTGCGGATTCCTCATTACGGTGAACGGTTGTTGCAGGGCTTGGATACCTTGGACTGGCCGGCCGGTGTAAAAGATATGCAGCGCAACTGGATTGGCAAATCAACAGGTGCTGAAGTTGATTTCGAGATTGATGGCCTCAATAAAAAACTAAGGGTTTATACAACCCGTCCTGATACATTATTTGGTGCAACTTATATGGTAATTGCGCCCGAACATAAAATGGTAAACGAAATTGTTACCGCTGACAAAAAGGAAGCTGTTGAAAATTATTTAAAAGCAGCCGCTTTAAAATCGGATTTGGACCGAACCGATTTGGCAAAAGAAAAAACAGGGGTTTTTACCGGCCGGTATGCGATTAATCCTGTCAATAATCAGCTTATCCCAATTTGGGTAGCCGATTATGTTCTAACAGGATACGGAACCGGAGCAATTATGGCAGTTCCGGCGCATGACACCCGCGACTTTGAATTTGCAAAGGAATTCAACATTCCTGTAATTTGCATTCTTGATCCAAAACAAGCTGAAAACCGTGATGAAATTTTAGCTGGAAATGCTTGTTGGACTGAGGATGGCGAATATTTAAATTCAGCAAGCGCAGAAACAGGATTGGATATTAACGGCTTGAACAAAGCTGCCGGAATTGAAAAAACCGTAAAATGGCTGGAATCTAAAAATATTGGTGAGGCAACTGTTAATTTCAGGTTGCGCGACTGGCTGTTCAGCCGCCAGCGATATTGGGGCGAGCCCTTCCCTGTAATCCATTGGGAAGATGGTGAGGTTACTTTAATAGAAGATGAAGATTTGCCATTACAGCTTCCTGAAATGGAAAAATATTCACCGGGCGACAGTGGTGAATCGCCCTTGGCAAATGCACACGACTGGCTGCTTGTTACCGACAAAAATGGCAGAAAAGGCCGGCGCGAAACCAATACAATGCCGCAGTGGGCTGGCTCATGCTGGTATTATTTGCGCTACATTGATCCAAACAATACCGAAAATATTTTCGACGTAAAGAAAGAACAATACTGGATGCCAGTTGATTTGTATGTTGGTGGTGCTGAACATGCAGTACTTCATTTGCTTTATTCACGTTTTTGGCACAAAGTTTTGTTCGATTTGGGAATTGTATCTACCGATGAGCCATTTCAAAAACTTTTCAACCAGGGAATGATTTTGGCATTTGCGTATGAAACTGCAACGGGAGCAAAAGTTTCTTCTGATTTGGTGGAAGAAAAGAATGGAAAATATTTTCATACCGAAACAGGTGAGGAGTTGAAACAGATAGTGGCTAAAATGTCAAAATCTCTGAAAAACGTGGTGAACCCGGATGATGTAATCGAGAGATACGGGGCTGATTCGTTGCGTTTATACGAAATGTTTATGGGACCGCTTGATGAACGGAAACCGTGGGCTGAAAACGGTGTAAAAGGTGTTTTTAATTTTTTGGCCCGTGTTTACCGCTTTTTTGCCGAACCTGCAAATATTGTTGAAGGCACAGAAGATAAAGAAGTTGCAAAATTATTGCATCAGACAATTCAAAAAGTGGAGTTCGATATAGAACATTTGAAATTCAATACGGGAATTTCGGCATTGATGGTGTTTAATAACCTCGCATACAAAAAAGGCAAAGTAACAAAAAACACTGCTCAGGTTTTTGCAAAGATACTTTCACCTTATGCGCCACATTTGGCAGAAGAACTTTGGCAAATGTATGATAATAAAAAAACTCTGGCTTTTGAAACATGGCCTGTTGTAGATAAAAGTCTGTTACAGGAAGATACTTTTGAATATCCGGTTTCATTTAACGGTAAAACACGCTTTATGCTTGAATTGGCAGTTGATCTGTCAAACGATGAGATTGAAAATGCAGTATTGAATGATGAACGCACAGCTAAATGGTTGGATGGAAAAACTGTACGTAAATTTATTATCGTTTCAAAACGCATTATAAACGTTGTAGTTGGATAATTTTTGATTACGATTTTTAAACAAAATGTAAATTAGGCAGAAATTTAATTCTTAAGAAATAATATAAAGGCAACCATTTCAGGTTGCTTTTTTATTTATATAAAGCTGATTGAAAAAGACAAAAAAAATCCGCATCAATTCCGTTTGCGAAAACCCCGATGTAACAGGATTTGAGCGCCCAGCCGATCGGACTTCCACCGGTCTTTCGACTCACTCCGTCTTACAACGGAACTACAAGGCCTGTCTTAGCGACTTTAAAGAGCATTCTCAGTTCAAATTTTTATGTTGAGTTTACCAAATGATGAATTAATGCGGAAATATATTTTTCTCTTCAAAGAACTCGTTTTATCTAATCAAATGTAACTTACTGTACCTGTTTCTCCAAATTATTTGCGTAGTTTATTCTTATTCTAAGAGTAACTATATGTAGTTTAAATCATTAGATAATTCAATTTTTAAGTACAGATAATTAGTTAATCCTGATATTTACAAGAAATAGATTTTATGATAAGTAAAAAATGAATTGAAATAGAGATTCATAATTTATGATAATTCTGTTTTTCACAATCATAGAGGATACCTATGAATCATAAAAGAATTAAATTAGTTTTTTACCATCAAAGATTTGGAATAGTTCTAAATAGCATCTATTTTTGTTATAAAGAAAAAAACATATAAATATCTTTTAAAAATATTAAAATGGCATTTGAATTAGCAAAATTAAGTTACGATTATAAAGCTTTAGAACCTTATATTGATGCACGCACAATGGAAATTCACCATGATAAGCATCATGCAGGTTATACAAATAATTTAAACGCTGCAATTGCAGGAACTGCTTTGGAGGGACAATCAATTGAACAGATTCTTTCAGGTGTTTCAGGTCAGTCAGCTGCAGTGAGGAACAATGGAGGTGGTTTTTACAACCACAACTTGTATTGGGATGTAATTGCACCGGGAGGTTCGCCAAAGCCTGAAGGAGTTTTACTCAATGCAATTAATGATTCATTTGGTTCAGTACAAAATTTTCAAGAAGCCTTTGTCAAAGCTGCGGTAACGCGGTTTGGATCGGGTTGGGCTTGGTTGGTTCTTCAAAAGGATAAACTGGCGGTTTCATCAACGCCCAACCAGGATAATCCGCTGATGGATGTTGCGGAAGTAAAAGGTACGCCGATATTAGGGATTGATGTGTGGGAACATGCGTACTATTTAAACTACCAAAACAGACGTCCGGATTATGTAAATGCATTTTGGAATCTCATCAACTGGGATGAAGTCGCCAGACGGTTTAAAGGTTAGTTGATTTTTGGTTTTTTCCCCGGGGCAGAGGCCCCGGGGTTTTATTTGCTTATTTGTATGATATTATGTTTAGTAAGGAATGTCCAATTTCGAATACATAATTTCCATTTCTCAATTAGAAGAAACCCAAACAACTTATGTTATTTAAAATTCAGCATTAAATCCAAATTATAGTATCCAGAATCCAATATCCAATACCCACTATTTAAACTCTCTCCAAATTATCCTTCCAGTTAATCCTTTTTCATTTTAAAATGTTTTAATTTGGAAAAAATCAAAATCAAGTTATTCACTTTTAAATTGTAATATTATGGAATTTCAACTACCTAAATTACCTTTTGCAAATAATGCATTGGAACCGCACATCAGTGAGAAAACCATCGAATTTCATTATGGGAAACACCACCAGGCTTATGTGAACAATTTAAATAACCTTGTTAAGGGAACTGCATTTGAAAATGCCTCACTCGAAGAAATTGTTATGTTGGCAGATGGCGGTATTTTTAATAATGGCGCACAGGTTTGGAATCATACCTTTTATTTCTTGCAGTTTAGTCCAGATGGTTGTAAAGAGCCAAAAGACGAATTGAAAACAGCAATTGAATCTAAATTTGGTTCAGTTGAGAAATTCAGGGAAGAGTTTACAAAAGCGGCTGCTACACTTTTTGGATCGGGTTGGGCATGGCTGGTAAAAAACAAAGAGGGCGAATTGGAAATTGTTCAAACAAGTAATGCAGGAAACCCGCTGCGCGATGGCAAAGAACCTGTTTTGACCTGTGATGTTTGGGAACATGCATATTATATTGACAAGAAAAATTTACGTCCGTCTTACATCGAGGATTTTTGGAAAATTCTGGATTGGAAAGTAATTTCGGAAAGATATTCAAATTAAAAAAACATAATTATGAGTGCAGAAAAAGTATTGGAAACCCTGCAAGCTGCAGGAAAACCTTTAAAAGCCGGCGAAATAGCTGAAGCTTCGGGATTGGATAGAAAAGAAGTGGATAAAGCTATGAAAGTTTTAAAAGCTGAAGATAAAATTGAGTCGCCGAAAGTTTGCTTCTGGCAGCCAAAATAGCAGGTAATAAAAACGGGAGTAAAAATTTTATTCCCGTTTTTTGTTTGTAATACTCAGTATCTTTTTATTGACGGCAAATCTTCTTTCCTATTTTTCAAGTGCTTCACTTGCCAAATATTCAAACCAATTATAATCAGCATCAACCGTTGATTTTTTGCCATTTCCCGTTGCATAAAATCCAACATAAACTCCTGTAAAAAAACCTACTGTTTCTGTGGCAAGAAACTTTGAATCAACAGTTTCAATATCTTTAAAAGCGTTGTTTCCCTGGGCATAAGAAAAGGAAAATGTAGATTTCTTTCCTGTTATCCGTAGATTTACGGGACCTGGTTTCAAAGTTATTTTTTCAGATTTATAAATAATTGTGCCAAATTGCAATTTCACAACCAAAAACCTTTTCCCATTACTTTTTTCAATCATCAAATCAAAATGAGAACCATTATTAAGCAATATCAATCCTGCTTCTTCATTTTCATTTTTTGGGTCAAATTCAATTTGTGTTGTTGCGGTAAAATACAAATCTGTTAGTCTTCTCCCAACAAAAGTCGATGAATTTCTTGTTCCAATTTTTTCTGACGATCCTGTTAAACTTAAATATCCATCATGTTTTTCAAGGGAAAAATTGTTTGCATCCGGGAACTGAATGTAATTCCATTCAAGACCGAGTTCTTTTTTGTCAAAATTTTCTAGTTCAGGTTCTTTAAGGAAAGGTTTTAAAGGCAGAGTAGGGCAGGTCATATTAACCGTAGCAGTGCCGTTTCCGTTAACAACAGGCCATCCATTTTTTGGCCATGAAACGGGGGCCAAACAGGTTTCGCGCCCGAGTATGTGATGAGCTTTGTCTGAGACAGTGCGGTATCCGTGAAAAACAATCCACCATGAATTGTCGTGAGCCTGAATAAAATCAGCATGCCCAACTCCCTGTATCGGGTTACCCTGTCCGGCAGCATTGGCATGAGCCAAAATCGGATTTGCCGGATTTTCAGTATATGGTCCCCAAATATTGCTGCTTCTTGC
>DAOPKR010000163.1:0-2547 GCA_035391305.1 Draconibacterium sp. | reverse complement strand
GTAATCATGTAAAATTTTCCGTCATGATACCGGATGGTTGCCGCAAAAATATTTATCCCGTTTGGTAACTGTTCTTTACGATGAATACAATATCCGATTTGTTCCCAGTTAATTAAATCTTTGCTATGAAAAACCGGTACTCCCGGAAAATATTCGAAGGTGCTTGTTATTAAATAATAGTCATCGCCAACCCTGCAAACACTTGGATCTGAATGAAAACCCGGAATTATTGGATTTTGGTAGGTAACTTGTTCCCCAGGGAGCGGGTTTGCAGCAAATGGGTTGTTTCTTACAATACGATTTGTCATTGAACTGTCCTGTGCCGATAATTGAAGGATAAACAGGAGTAAAGTAAGTGAGAATAAATTTTTCATTGTTACTTTTTAAACAGATGGATAAAAAGAATAAATCGTTTTGATTTCTGTTTTATCTAAAAACGAGGAGTTGTAACCCCTCGTTTCATATAAAAGAAATCAATATTTCCTTTTAGATTTTATTGAATAACTGCAAATAATAGATTTTTAAATCGTCTTATTTAATGGGACATACAGTCCCCATAATTAATTCTTTTTCCATAAATATTCCATCTCTTCCAGCGTTTTACCTTTGGTTTCAGGAACCATTTTCCAGACAAAAAAGAATGAAATAATGCTCATTGCACCATAAAACCAATAAGTTCCACCACTACTGAATTCCATCATTGCCGGGTAAGTTGACGAGATAAAATAATTGGCTGCCCATTGAGCTGCAACTGCAACTGCAACTGCTTTTCCGCGTATTTTATTTGGGAACAGTTCCGAAATCAAGACCCAGCAAATCGGTCCCCACGACATCATAAATGAAGCTGTGTAAATGATGATAAAAACAAGTGTGCTGATACCTATTATTTTCATAAATGCAAGTAGTCCAATCGCGAACATTCCAATTGCCATTCCAATTGAACCAACCATAAGCAAAGGTTTTCGTCCCCATTTGTCAACTGTCATTATTGCAACAACCGTGAAAATTACGTTTACCAAACCCATTACAACCGTTTGCAGCATTGAAGCATCTTTTTCAGCACCCATGCTTTCAAAAATGCGCGGTGCATAGTAAAGGGCAACGTTAATGCCAACAAACTGCTGGAATACAGAGAGAAGAACACCGATTATAATTACAATTTTTCCGTAGGAAAATAATTTTGCAGATGATTTTTCAACGCTCGATTTTATGTCTGCAAAAATCAATTTGGCCTGATCGATACCGTTAATACGGGTTAAAATATGGAGTGCTTTTTCATTCTTGTTGTTAATTGCCAGAAAACGCGGTGTTTCAGGAACAAAAAACAGAAAAATGCCAAAAAGTGCTGCCGGAATTGCTTCTGATACAAACATCCACCTCCAGCCAATTGTATTTATCCATTCCAGAGATTTACCGTTGGCAATTCCCCAGTTTACAAAATAAACAACCAACATACCGAAAATAATGGCAAACTGATTTATCGAAACCAACCGGCCACGAATGTCGGCAGGAGCTATCTCGCCAATGTACATTGGCGAGATAGCTGAAGCTAATCCAACGCCAATTCCACCTATAATCCGGTAAAAATTGAACATCCATAATAATCCCATTGTTGGTTCTCCCTGTTTAAAAAACAGGAACTCCGGAAATCCTGAACCAAGTGCTGAAATGAAAAACAGGATGGCTGCAAGAAAAAGTCCTTTTTTCCTTCCGTAAACTGAAGAAATCAAACCAGATATACTTCCACCTATTATACACCCAATAAGTGCGCTCGAAATTGTTGCGCCGTGAACAAGAGAACTCAATCCAAGTCCATTTATTAAATAGGCCTGGATTGATTTTTCGGCACCTGAAATTACTGCTGTGTCGTAACCAAATAGAAGTCCCCCAAGTGTAGCAACCGCGGTAATTCCTAAGATATAGAAAGAATTGCGTCCTTTCATAACATTAAATGTGCCAGTTGATTAACTGTTCAATCAGTTCCTGTTTTCCACTGATTTGTGCAGGTTCACCAACTTCTTTTGCAATTGCATACAACTCTTCAAGTGAAAGTTTACCGGTTTCATATTCAGCACCTTTGCCTGAATCGAACGACGCGTAACGGTTTTTGCGCATTTTAAGATAATCAGAGTTATTTAAAATTTTGTCAGCAATAACAAGCGACCGGGCAAAAACATCCATTCCACCAATGTGGGCAATAAAAATATCTTCCAAATCGGTTGAATTTCTGCGTGTTTTTGCATCGAAATTAATACCACCGTGTTTAAATCCGCCCGCTGGTAATATTTCGAGCATCGCTTCAGTTATTTCATAAATGTTTGTCGGAAATTCATCGGTATCCCAACCGTTTTGGTAGTCGCCTTTGTTGGCATCAATTGAACCTAACATTCCGGCATCGGCTGCCATGCGCAAATCATGCGCAAAAGTGTGACCTGCCAAAGTTGCGTGGTTTACTTCAACATTCAGTTTAAAATCGTTTTCCAATCCGTTTGCTTTAAGAAAGCCAATAACGGTTTGTGCATCAAAATCATACTGGTGTTTTGTTGG
>DAOPKR010000162.1:7067-8365 GCA_035391305.1 Draconibacterium sp. | reverse complement strand
GCTTTCAGCCACACTTTAAAAACAGGTTTTGTGCAGAATTAAACAGGAAGTACTATTTTTATAAAAATGGAAAAAGTAAAAATATATATTAAAAAATGATACAAATTGACACCTCGTTAAAACCTGAAAACCTGAAAAAGAAACTCGTTTATTTCTGGGAACTTTCGGGCGAAAAAATAAAAAACATTGATAAAAACTACGACTCTTCAAAAGGTTCCCCGGTTTATACTGTAAAAGGCAAATACTCAACCCGGGGCTGGACCGAATGGACGCAGGGATTTCAGTTTGGCTCATCTATTTTACATTTCGATGCCACAGGCGAAAAATATTTTCTTGAAACGGGCAAAAAAAACATTCTTGAAAAAATGGCGCCACACATTAGTCACATTGGCGTTCACGACCACGGTTTTAACAACCTGAGCACCTACGGAAACCTGCTTCGGCTTATGAACGAAGGAAAAATCCCACTCGATGAATGGGAAAAGAATTTCTATGAACTGGCTGTTAAAATATCAGGCGCGATTCAGGCAGGTCGCTGGACAAAAATCAAAGACGGTGGTTTTATTTACTCTTTCAACGGCCCGCATTCGCTGTTTGTCGATACAATTCGCTCGTGTCGTATTTTAATGGTTAGTCATCAACTTGGCCATATTTTTCAGGGCGAAGGTGACATCAAAATATCTTTGTTGGAACGTGCAATTCAACACATTTCGGCAACTGCAAAATATTCTGTTTTTTATGGCGAAGGCCGCGATAGTTACGATGCTTGGGGACGAACAGCACACGAAAGTATTTTTAATGTTAACGACGGGAATTTCCGCTGCCCAAATTCGCAGCAGGGTTACACCGGTTTTTCAACCTGGACGCGCGGACTGGCCTGGGCAATGCTTGGTTTTGCTGAAGAACTTGAGTTTTTGGATATACTATCTGAAAATGACCTGCAACCATTTGGAGGTAAAACCGAAATCGAAAAAATGATGCTCAAAGCTGCAAAAGCCACCTGCGATTTTTATATCGAAAACACTCCAATTGACGGGATTCCGTACTGGGATACCGGCGCGCCAAACTTGCACAAGCTGGGTGATTATCTGGCCAAACGTGCTGATCCTTTCAACGAATGGGAACCGGTTGACAGTTCGGCAGCGGCAATTGGTAGCCAGGGATTATTGCGATTGGGGAAATATTTAACCGAAAAAGGGAAAAATGAGGAGGGAAAAATATACTGGCAAGCAGGATTAACAGTGGTGAATACTTTGCTCGATTCTCCGTATTTAAGCACGAATCCAAATCACCAGGGA
>DAOPKR010000162.1:3354-6967 GCA_035391305.1 Draconibacterium sp. | reverse complement strand
TTGAAAATTACAGTGCTGCAGGAATTCATGGAATTACAATTTGGCGGAATGTGTTGGAAAACCAGAACCTGAAAGAAGCAAAAATACTCCTTAACGATTTTGGAATGGAAGTGGTTTCTGTTGCTCGTGGAGGATTTTTTCCTTCAGTAGAAAAAGAAAAAAGGCAGATTGCAATTGACGATAATTTATTTTGCATTGATCAGGCTGCCGCAGTTGGAGCACCGTTAATTGTGCTTGTTTGCGGCGCCGACGGAAGACAAACTCTCGAAAAATCACGTGAACAAATAAAAGAAGGAATCCTGAAAATTCTTCCGCAGGCAAAAGCTGCAGGAGTAAAACTGGCTATCGAACCGCTGCACCCAATGTATGCCGGCGACCGCTCGGCAATAAACACACTTGCGCAGGCCAACCAAATGGCAGAAGAAATAAATTCTGATTTTGTGGGAATTGCTGTCGATGTATATCATTTATGGTGGGATAACAACCTTCAAAACGAAATAATACGATGCGGTAAAAACGGTAATCTGCTGGCCTTTCATGTTTGCGACTGGAATGTACCAACCATCGATTTTTTGAACGACCGCGGACTTATGGGCGATGGTTGTATCAATATTAAGGAAATTCGTGGCTGGGTTGAAGAAACAGGATTTTCAGGCTACAACGAAGTTGAAATTTTTTCAGATAAATATTGGGCAACCGATCAAAAAATGTATCTTGAAAAAATTAAAAATGCATATTTAAAATTTTCCTGATATGAAACAGCCAGTTTTTTTAACCATTTTATTACTGTTCACGCTTGGTATAAAGGCACAAGTCATTGAAAAAATCGATCGAGGAGTAGTTGCACTGGCGCAAAGCAAGAATTCGGTTTACGTCGGTTGGAGGTTATTTAAAAACGATCCGGAAAATGTGGCATTTAATATTTACAGACAAGACATTGGTTTTAGTGATTTTGAAAAAGTAAATGCAAAACCCGTTTCTGGTTCTACCAACTTTTCTGATTCTACAATAATTCCGGGTCACGGATACAATTACCGTGTAAAAATAGTAGTAAATGGAAAAGAACAGGATCAGCCGGGAGAAGGATATGTTTTTACTTACACTGGAAGTGTTCCTTATTACTCCATTAAACTGAAAGAAAATGTTACACTTAAACGAATTGGTTTTGGTGATTTGGATGGTGACGGAGCGTATGATTTTGTAATGCAAAGCCCCGATTTCAATACCGACCCATATTTTGGCCCGGGCTACTGGAAACGCAGTCCTGATACATACAAGCTGGATGCCTATTCATCGAAAGGTGAATTTATGTGGCAGTACGATATGGGTTGGGCAATTGAAGCCGGTACCTGGTATTCGCCCTACATGGTTTTTGATATTGACATGGACAGGAAAGCAGAAATTTATGCCAAAGCCGGCGAAGGCGATCCACGCGAAATTGACGGCCATGTTCTGCAAGGACCGGAATATCTGGTTAAAATAGATCCGCTTACAGGAAAGATTATCCATAAACAGGATTGGATTTCAAAAGAAGGATTTGAACAGTACAATTACTGGAGCCGAAATTTTTTAACAGTGGCATATCTGGATGGCATTAATCCATCACTGGTGATGCAACGTGGAACATACACTGTTATTAAAACCGAAGCCCTGGATAAAAATCTCAAATCAATTTGGAAATGGATAAGTTTAGGAAATGACGAAAAGTACAAAGGTCAGGGTGCACATGCAATAATGACCGGAGATATTGATGATGATGGAAAAGACGAATTGGTTTTCGGGACTTCGGCACTCGACGATAATGGGAAACCAATGTGGTACACCGGACTTGGACATAACGATGCAGGTTACATTGCCGATATTATTCCTTCGCGGCCGGGATATGAGATTTTTTATGGTATTGAATCGCGTTCACCAAAAAATGGAGTTTGTGTGGTTGATGCTAAAACCGGAGAAATAATCTGGGGTTACGACGGAAGTACTTATCATGTTCATGACCAGGCAATGATTGGCGATATTACTGATGAATATCCGGGAATAGAATGTTATGCCGGTGAAGCAAAAGGCGGCGACAAATTCTTTTTGTATTCTGCGGAAGGCAAACGATTATCCGATCAAAATTTGTGGGGAAATGCACCAAAAGCGGTCTGGTGGGACGCTGACGATCAGAAGGAAATATGTTTCGATAATAAAGTATTTGATTACAACGGTGAAACCAAACTCGAAGTAGAAGGTGACGTTTTAATTGTGGCTGACATTATTGGAGATTGGCGTGAAGAAATTGTTACCAGCCTGCCCGGTGAAGTTCGAATTTATTCAACAAACATTTTGTCTGATAAAAAGGAAATCTGCCGGATGCAAAATCATTTGTACCGGATGGCAGTTGCCGATGCAACCATGGGATATTACAATGCACCACAGGTTGGTTTTAAGTGAAATGAAAAAGTCCAATAATTTATAATCAATATCCAATTTCCAATAAAGTTAGTTTTTACATTACAAATACTTTAAACTGAAAGCTTTAAACTAAAAATATGATACACAAAGTAGGAATAATAATGAACGGCGTTACGGGCCGAATGGGAACAAACCAGCATCTGATGCGATCGATTGTAGCCATAATAAAACAGGGTGGAGTGCAGGTCAGTCAATCAGAATTTATTATGCCCGACCCGGTTTTGGTTGGCAGAGATGAAATCAAACTTAAAAAACTTGCGGAAATGTCAGGGGTTGAAAAATGGACAACCGATTTGAATTCAGTAATGAACGACCCGCAATACCAGATTTATTTTGATGCACAAACCACGGGACGACGGGCAGACGCAGTAATTCAGGCAGCCAAAGCCGGAAAACATGTTTACTGCGAAAAACCAGTTGCTACCGATACCAAAACTGCACTCGAATTGTACCATGTTTGCGAAGAAGCCGGCGTAAAACATGGTGTTGTTCAGGATAAACTTTGGTTACCCGGTTTACTAAAACTGAAAAGATTGATGGAAAACGGTTTCTTCGGAAAAATTTTGTCGGTGCGCGGAGAATTTGGATATTGGGTTTTTGAAGGGCACACTGTACCTGCCCAGCGACCAAGCTGGAACTACCGCAAGGAAGACGACGGCGGAATAATAATTGATATGCTTTGTCACTGGCGTTATGTTTTAGACAATCTTTTTGGCGAAGTAAAAGGCGTTTTTTGTTTGGGTGCTACCCACATTCACGAGCGGGTTGACGAACGGGGAAAACCGTACAAATGTACCGCTGATGATGCAGCTTATGCAACTTTTGAGTTGGAAGGCGGCGTAATTGCACATTTCAATTCAAGCTGGGTAACCCGCGTTCGCCGCGACGATTTGCTGACTTTGCATGTTGACGGAACTTTAGGTTCAGCCATCGCCGGATTGCGTGAATGCTGGACGCAACATTACGGAAACACGCCAAAACCCGTTTGGAATCCCGATATTCCAAACCCAATTAATTTTTACGAAGGCTGGAGCAAAGTTCCTGAACAGGAAAATTTCGACAATGCATTTAAAGCACAGTGGGAACTTTTTCTGAAACACGTTGTAAAAGACGAACCTTTTCGCTGGAATTTGCTGGAAGGTGCAAAAGGGGTTCA
>DAOPKR010000162.1:0-3254 GCA_035391305.1 Draconibacterium sp. | reverse complement strand
GCATTAATAACAGGTGGCTCACGCGGAATCGGGCTGGGAATTGCGGTTGAACTGGCAAAAGCCCGTTTTAATCTCGTAATAAACGGGGTTCGAAGACAGGAAGTTGTACAGCCAATTTTAGATGGATTGAAAATGTTTGGCGTTAAAGTGGTTTATGTACAAGGCAATATCTCACATAAACCGGACCGCGAAAAAATATTTCAAACTGTGATTTCGGAATTTGGCCATTTGAATGTGCTTGTAAACAACGCCGGAATTGCACCCCGTGAAAGAAAAGATATTCTGGAAGCCACGGAAGAAATTTTTGATGAAGTGCTTGAAACAAATTTGAAAGGCCCCTATTTTCTAACACAACTTTTTGCAAATCACATGGTTAAGCAAAAACAACTGAATCCTGAATTTTCCGGATGTATTATAAATGTATCTTCGGTTTCGGCAACTGTGGCTTCTGTAAACCGTGGCGAATACTGCATTTCAAAAGCGGGAATTGCGATGGTGACAAAACTCTGGGCTGCCCGTTTGGGAGAATTCGGTATTCCGGTTTATGAAATTCAACCGGGCGTAATTAAAACAGATATGACTTCAGCAGTAACCGAAAAATATGATAAGCTTTTTGAACAGGGAATCAGTATACAAAAACGATGGGGAACACCAGAGGATGTTGGAAAAGTTGCAGCAGCAATGGCAACCGGAATGTTGCCCTATTCTACCGGACAGGTTGTTGTGGTTGACGGAGGAATGACGATTCAGAGGCTATAGTCCTCCCGACCTTCCGCCAGCTGGCGGAGAGGAGTAAGAAAAGAAAGTCAAAACCCGCATTGAATCTAAACCGATTAGTTATAATTAAGTATTATAGTAGACCTGTGTTGTACCTTCAAAAATTGATGCGATGCAAATCAGTGTTTTGTACCTTACTCATCCTTTTAATCAACTGTGGTTTCTATTTTATTAATCGAATCAAAAAGAATTTGGGTTAACTACTGGTAAGGAAACATAAATGAAACCTTGAAAAACTGTTCCATTTTCTGTGTAAAAAATGAAGGCGGATCGTTAAAGAATTGTTTTAAACGCGGATAAAGTTTTAACAAATTTATTTCGCGCAAATGTTCCACCTGGTTTTCAATTATCTCAATTTCCAGGGCTTCAAAACCGAGGTTGTCAAGTTTTAAATCATTCAGAAAAACAAACAAATCATGGTCTTCGCCCAATTGCTCGGTAATTTTATTGAGCTGGTCCGATTTCAGCCTAAAAAAACGGGGGTGCAAATATTGAATTAAATCAAACTGGTACCACAGGCGTTTTAACTTTTTACGCAGGTTGTGAATTTCTTCTCCATCTGTATTATTCCCAATCAGCAGGTAACAATCAAAAGATTTCTGGTAAGAAATTACCAGTTGTTTCGCCAATTGAATTTGCGACGGCTTATCGATTTCCATGCGCACAACCTGTTGTTCCAGCCCAACTGTAAACCGGTATAAATTTTCAAAACCTTCGCTTCCAAATAAATTATTGTCGATAATTTCGCGGTTTTTTGCCTGCAACTTTTCTTTTCCTGCTTTCAATTTCCGTTCGGCAATAAGGTTGTTGCCCGCTGCCAAACGCTCAAAAATCTGGATATTTACATAAGATTCGCGCAAAACCGAAAGTAGCCGTCCGTAGTTTTTTATCTGAATACAAAATTCCTGTGGAAATTCTTCGGGATATTCGTCGTAAAACAGGAGCAAAGCACGCAACCTTTTAAACGACTTCCGCATTTCGTGCACGGCCAGGTTGGGCGAAACATTTGCAGCCGAACTGAAA
Source organism: Draconibacterium sp. (assembly GCA_035391305.1). Lineage (GTDB taxonomy): Bacteria > Bacteroidota > Bacteroidia > Bacteroidales > Prolixibacteraceae > Draconibacterium. The sequence continues at coordinate 1,454 of DAOPKR010000162.1, read as the reverse complement.
TATTCAATTCGCTCCAATTGTTTTTTAATGGCTTCAACCAATCGTTTTCCGGCATTGTGCGGCATATCATCATCTTTCTAAACGGTTGCAAAAATAATAATAAATTCAAATCAAAAAGGCTGTCCACTTCTGAACAGCCTTGGATATGAATAATTTAAGTCTGTATCAGTTAATTACTTCAAACCCACAATACGGCACCAGCACCTTTGGAATTTTTATTCCTTCCGGTGTTTGGTTATTTTCCAGCAAAGCCGCAACAATGCGCGGTAATGCAAGCGCGCTGCCGTTTAAAGTATGCGCCAATTGCGGTTTTTTGGTGGCTTCATCGCGGTAACGCAATTTTAAGCGGTTGGCCTGGAACGATTCGAAGTTGGAAACCGAACTTACTTCGAGCCACATTTTCTGGGCTGCCGAAAACACTTCAAAATCATAGGTGAGCGCTGAAGTAAAACTCATATCGCCGCCGCACAAACGGAGAATCCGGTACGGTAGTTCCAGTTTTTCAACAAGCCCGGTAACGTGTTTTACCATATCTTCCAAGGTTTCGTATGATTTATCGGGGTGGGCAATTTGCACAATTTCAACTTTGTCGAACTGGTGGAGGCGGTTTAACCCGCGCACATCTTTTCCGTACGAACCGGCTTCACGACGGAAACAGGCACTGTACGCAGTATTTTTATAAGGCAGATTTTTGGCTTCCACAATTACATCGCGGTAAATGTTTGTTACCGGAACTTCGGCAGTGGGTATCAAATATAAATTGTCGATTGTGGCGTGGTACATTTGTCCTTCCTTGTCGGGCAACTGGCCTGTTCCAAAACCAGAGGCTTCGTTAACCATCAATGGCGGCTGGATTTCTTCGTACCCGGCCTTTGATGCTTCGGCCAGGAAAAAGTTGATTAAAGCGCGTTGCAATTGTGCGCCTTTTCCGCGGTAAACCGGAAAACCTGCACCGGTTAATTTTACACCCAATTCAAAATCGATGAGGTTGTATTTTGCAGCCAGTTCCCAGTGAGGAAGTGCGTTTTCTTCCAAAACCGGCAGATCTCCTGCCGATTTTACAATTTCATTGTCGGCAGCGCCTTTTCCAACCGGGACCGAGTCGTGCGGCAGATTAGGCAGTTGCACCTGTAATTCATATACTTTCTCTTCTATTATTGCAAAATCCAAATCAAACTGTTTAATGTTTTCTTTGATTTCTGAAGTGCGTGCTTTTGCAGTTTCAGCTTCATCCTTTTTTCCCTGTCGCATTAAATTCCCAACTTCCGCTGAAATTTTGTTCATCTCGGCTTTTGCCTGTTCTGCCTGCACCTGCAGCTTGTTTTTTTGCTGATAGAGTTCAATGATTTTCCCGACAATCGCAGAAGCATTAAAATTTTTCTTCTGTAGTTTTTCGATTACCAACTCAGGATTGTCTTGTATGAATTTTAAGTTGAGCATGTGGTTCTGTTTTA
>DAOPKR010000161.1:2411-8390 GCA_035391305.1 Draconibacterium sp. | reverse complement strand
AACCATATTTTTGGGAAAGTCAAATTTCCGGCTTAGAGCACCCTATTTCGAGCAAAAAGCATCAAATTTCCGGCTCTGAGCACCCTGTTTTGAGCAAAAAGCATCAAATTTCCGGCTCAGAGCATCCTGTTTCGAGCAAAAAGCATCACGTTTTCGGCTAAAAACACCCTATTTTGTGTAAAAAGCATCAAATTTCCGGCTCAGAGCACCCTGTTTCGAGCAAAAAGCATCACGTTTTCAGCTCAGAGCACCCTGTTTTGTGTAAATAGCATCACATGTCGGATAAAAAGTATCATATTCCGGACAAAGAGCATCAAATTTTGTGTTATGAGACTAAATTCCGAAAACAAAAATGGCCCTGCCTACAGACAGAGCCACCTTAAAAAACTCGATAAAAATATTATTATCTTTGCGTTAAATGACATTAAAACGTGAACTACAAAATATCATATCAGGAAATGGAGCGGTTAGGCACGGAAAAACTATCAAAGCAATTAACCACTACCTTGGAAGAGAAAAGAAAGCAGTTTCTGGAATTGAAAAAACAAAGTTTGTCAAAGCTCAGGAAACAAAGATCCTCCTAGATTTTATCAGACAAAATAATCTTTGGTTCGCAAATCCGGACAAATCAAAATATATTGGTGAAGGAGCAGAGCAGAAAATATACGAACACACTGATTCCAAATATATAATAAAGCTAAATGATAGTATTTTTTATGAATTCTGGGAAGACTACTTTAACAGCCTTTTAATCCACAATTTTTTCTTTCCTCATTTGGCTTATGAATTAATGGGTTTTTACCAGGAAAGTTTAAAATTATATGCCGTGGTAAAACAGCCCTTTGTTCTATCAACCGAAATAACGAATTTAGATAATGTCAGGGCGTTTTTGTTAGAAAACGGATTTATTAATAAAAAGGCAAATGATTATTTTCATCCCGAATTAGGAATTATTGTTGAAGATTTGCACGATGAAAATGTATTAACTAAAGATGGCACTCTGCAATTCATTGATACAGTGTTTTACTTAACGCCAGTTTTTTATAAAAACGACTAAAAAAATGGCCCTGCCTACAGACAGAGCCACCTTAAAAAAACTCAATATTAATTAGATAATCGCTTTCATCGATTCCATTGCTTCACGCAGTTCTGCGCCAATGATTTCAACTTCGCTGTAACGGATTTCGTCGTTAATTTCAATCAATTCACGATTGTCAACATGCCCGTCTTTCCCTTCATTGAAATTTTTACCGATAACATTTACATCAATCCTGCTCATAAAATCGGCCAAAAGTGGTTGACATGCGTGATCGAATAAATAACAACCATATTCGGCTGTGTCAGAAATTACACGGTTCATTTCGTACAATTTTTTGCGTGCAATTGTATTGGCAATCAGCGGTGTTTCGTGCAACGATTCGTAATATGCTGATTCGCCTTTTATTCCGGTTTCGGTCATTACATCGAAAGCAAGTTCAACACCCGCTTTAACAAAAGCAACCATTAAAGTACCGTTATCGAAATATTCCTGTTCTTTAATTTCCATATCGCCTGCAGGTGTTTTTTCAAAAGCAGTTTCGCCGGTTCTTGCACGCCATTCCAGCAGGTTTTTATCTCCGTTAGCCCAGTCTTTCATCATTGTCGATGAAAATACACCCGACATAATATCATCCATGTGGTGTTCGAAAAGCGGACGCATAATGGTTTTCAGTTCTTCTGCCAGTTTGTATGCTTCAATTTTTGCAGGGTTCGAAAGGCGGTCCATCATGTGAGTAATTCCGCCTAATTTCAAAGCTTCGGTAGTTACTTCCCAACCATACTGAACCAGTTTTGACGCATATCCCGGATTAACTCCCTTTTCAATCATCTTATTGAAACACAGAATTGATCCGGTTTGCAGCACACCGCACAAAATGGTTTGCTCGCCCATTAAATCAGATTTTACTTCGGCAACAAAAGAAGAATGTAGAACACCGGCTTTATGTCCGCCGGTTCCAACGCAATATGCTTTTGCAATTTCAAGTCCGTCGCCATTCGGGTCGTTTTCGCGGTGAACAGCTATTAACGTTGGAACACCAAAACCGCGTAAAAATTCAGCGCGTACTTCTGATGCCGGAGATTTCGGGGCAACCATAATTACTGTAATATCTTCGCGGATATCGATTCCTTCTTCAACAATATTAAAACCATGTGAATACGACAGGCACGAACCTTTTTTCATCAGCGGCATTGCAGCTTTTACAACAGGACTGTGATATTTGTCAGGAGTGAGGTTTAAAACCAAATCGGCTTTCGGGATCATCTCTTCGAAAGTGCCCACTTCAAATTTATTGTCGATTGCATTCTGATATGAAATCTGTTTTTCATCGATTTCAATTTTACGGAGAGCGTACGAAATATCGAGGCCGCTGTCGCGCATGTTTAAACCTTGTGCAAGTCCTTGTGCACCGCAACCAAGTACAACTATTTTTTTACCTACCAGCTTTTTAACACCATCGGCGAATTCCGACTCGTCCATGAAATCGCATTTTCCCAATTGCTCTAACTGAAGACGCAACGGAAGTGAATTGAAATAATTTGCCATTTTTATAATTTTTAATAATGATTAAATTTTTATCCGTGAGTTTTAGTCTCAAATCTCTTATCTAACAATCTGTTTTCTGTTTCGTTTGCAAAGCAATGAATTTAAAACCAAAATCAGAAGTAAAAACAAAGGTAATTTAGGTAATTTTCATGGAATATAAAATACTGTAATCCATGTTAGTTTTCTTAATCTTTTTAATATTCAATGAATTAAGAACACCTTACGATTGCGTATTTGTAAGATTCGCTTTATAACATTATTTTATGGCTTTAACCCGGTATTGCAAAGGCGAAATTCCGGCTTCACGTTTAAAGAACTTTGTAAAATAAGATTGGTCGGGAAAATTCAGGCGCATTGCAATTTCTGTTGCACTAAGATTTGTATGTACAAGGAGTCGTTTAATTTCAAGGATTTGTTTCGATTTTATTATTTGTGATGAAGTTTTCCCGGTTAACTGATTAACAGTTTGAGTCAGGTGGTTTGGTGTTATCGCCATTCGCTCAGCATATTCTGCAACAGTAAAATTTTGCGCATAGTTCTCTTCCACCAGTTGAAAGAACTTTTTCACTACAATATGCCCTTTACCTTTTGTTAAAAGATTTTCATCGGCTTTATAAAGTATGGAACAGGAGGTTAAAATCAAATCAAGAACCGACCGCAGAAGTTCGACAGAATATGATTCGCCTTTTGCTATTTCAGAAATTCCCTTTTCAAATAAACTTTCCAGAAACTTTATTTCCTTTTCGTCAACCAAATTAAGTGGAGGATTGTCCTGCCTGATTGTAAAAAAGAAAGGAAACTCGATCAATCTGTTTTGGTTGGTTTGATTGATTAGATAAAACTCTGGTGTAAAAATGAAAATAAAACCTTCGATATCGCTTGAAAATTCGATTTTATGCGCCTGCCCGGGCGACATAAAAAATACACAGGGCGGTTTAATTTCATACTTGTTGCCATCAATAATATGAAACCCGGAACCTTTCGACAAATAAAGTACTTCGAAAAAATCGTGCCTGTGCGGGTATTTCACACTGAAATGCCTGTTTGCATCAAACACTTCTACCTGAAATTGACGGTTTACACTTTCTTTCGCGCTAAAATTATGAAGACTGTAAACCGGTATTTGCTCTGATTTTTGTTTCATGTGTTTTGCAATAAAGCGAATATAGGAAAATTTAAATCTTGCATGAAAATCAAATTTTTGTTTTTCACGTTTGTTACCCTTATTTTTACTCTCAAATTTACTGAGATGCTCGAAATAGAAAAAAAATATATTGTTGACGAAAACAAAAAGCCTGTTGCTGTACAATTGGATATTGACACTTTCAATAAAATAGAAGAACTTATTGAAGATTATGCACTTGGAAAATTAATAGAAGAAAATTCACCAGAAGAAACGCTTTCAATTGCCGAGGCAAAACAGTTCTACAAAAATCTTCAAAAATAATTTTGAACGTTAAATTTCATAAAACATTCCTGAAAGAATTGGCTTTGATTCCAATTAAAAGTAGGACCAAAATCGAAACTTTTGTGTTTGAAGAAATTCAGTATTTAAATACCGTAAATGAAATTCCAAATCTTAAAAAGCTAAAAGGATTTCAGAATTATTACCGTGTTAGATTTGGAAATTACAGGGTAGGTATGAGAATTGAAGAAGAAACTATCATTTTTGAAAGAGTTATGCACCGGAAAGATATTTACAGGTATTATCCATAACCCTGCAATATGAAACTGAAACTACTTTTTCTTTTATATATTTTGGCGGCAAATCATACTAATGAATTTACTTTTGCAAGTGATATTGTAAAAAAATCAAAAACAACATTTACTTATACTTCTGATTTTCACAACGATTCAATTCACAAACTTAATTTTCAATACAAGGATAAAAAAAGAGGAATAAAGCCATTTATTGCCCCTACCCTTTTGATTGCAACCGGAACCGCGCTGCATTTCTCTACTGATACAAAAGAAAATTTTCAAGGTTGGGTGCAATCAAATTTTCCATATTCAGGCCATGTTGACGATTATCTTCAATATGCACCCGGGATTGCAGTTTATGCGTTAAATGCTTTTGGTGTAAAAGGCGAAAACAATTTTGGAAACCGCACAGCCATAGTAATTAAATCTCTTTTACTTAATGATTTGTTTGTTTCCCGATTAAAAAACTGGACTGACTCGGAACGGCCAAATGGTGATCCGCGTTCGTTTCCGTCGGGCCACACTTCGGTTGCTTTTGCTATGGCGCAGATAATGCATCACGAGTTTGGCGACAGAAGTGTCTGGTACAGCATTGGCGCATATTCGTGTGCCACAACTGTAGGAATTATGCGGGTTGCAAAAAATGCTCACTGGGCTTCGGATGTTTTGGCAGGTGCGGGTTTTGGAATGCTGTCAACCGAGCTTGTTTATTTAACTCACCTTTACAAATGGGACAACGAACACATTAAAAACCTCGATATTTTTCCGTGGCGCAGCAACCGGCAAAGCGGGGTAACAATGGTTTATACCTTTTAGTGAATGCGTGAATGCGTGAATGAAATAATGCTTGAATTAAGGCAGAAAGGAATCTGTTTTAATCGCTCACTTACCAATTTACCGAATATTCATGCATTAGTTTTACCTCAAGAAATCTTCCCTCACCGGATAAAAACTGTCAACCAACCTTACTTTTTTGGTAAGAAGTTTTACCGTGTGTTTTAATCCTGATGGAATTGCATACATATCGCCGGCTTTTAAGTGCTGATCGGGTTCGCCTTCGCAATAAAAAATAATTTCCCCTTCAGCAACATACGAGGTTTGCTGGTGAGGATGCGAATGTGGTGGTTCCGGTTCTTCCCAGGGCCCGTTGCTGAAATCGATCAAAACTGTCATCAGTTCGTTTGTGTGAATTATTTTTCTTTCAAGACCCTCTTTTACTTTCTCGTATGGAACTTCATCAAATTTTAGTACAGCCATTATTTGAATTTTTAAATTTTCGGGAGGCCAAGGTAATAAAATTAGCAGTGAAATTTGAGTAAAAGGGGTCAGTATATTAGTATCAAGTATCAAGATTACTTACACCTGTTTATGATATTTATTTGATAGTTTGTATTTAATAGAAACGAGATTGATTATAGAAATTCACGAATGCTTCTCCATTCATGAATTCTATTTTTGCAATTTCCTGTAAAATGGAAGTTCTTTTGAAGTTTCACCTTTTCCTTTTTTAAACCCATTTTTTTTGACTGTATCTGATTCTTTGTTTCTGTTTAACAATAGGCAGATTCCGGCTGTAATTGAAAATGTACGATTATTTGCCGGATGATAAAATGCAATTAAATTATCGGTGGCCATAAAAAACTGTAAATGGGTACTTTCATATTGAATACCGCCCCCGAATGTAATATCGCTAA
>DAOPKR010000161.1:0-2311 GCA_035391305.1 Draconibacterium sp. | reverse complement strand
TTTAACCAAAATATGAGGTTCAGTGTATCCGGTTTCTTCAGGATAGCGGACAGCACTTACAAGGTCAAAACCAATAAAATCATAATTTTCGTTCTGAATCATTTCAAAAGAATTATACCTGTTCCAGATTCCACCAAAATCACAAATACTAAAAGAAAAAGTACTTTCATCGTTTATGTAATAAGTAAGTCCTGCATCAATAGCAAGTCCTGGATTTTTGTATGCTCCGAAGTACTTTTTAGCAGCATTTTTTGATTCGATTGAATAAATACTGTTGTTTTCGGTTAAAATCACCTGAAACGGCAGCATTAACTTACCTCCTCCACCCGAACTTAAAGTAACAACATCGCCAAAAGGAGCAGTTTCAACACCAAAATTCCAGTTATCAGCATTAAAATAAACCGTTCCAAACAAAAGTTTTGCCCGTAGTCCAACATTTATTTTATCATTCCACGCCTTGGCGTATCCAAATGCAAACTCACGATAACCCGTTGAAAAATAATTCATTTCATTAGAATAAAACGAGTGGTAACCGGGATCTAAATTTCCGTTTACCAAAAACTCAACAACATCGTCTTTAAATTTCAAAACAGAACTAAAGTTTTCCTTGTAATAAAAACTGAACACCCCTTTTTTCAATGGTTTGCTTATAAAAACCAGGGGTATTGAAAAATCCTGCCGAATAAAATTGTTTGGATTTACCTGACTGTAAAAATTGTCGAAATCGATAACCGGGCTGCCTGTTGAAGTAGTAATAATATCGGAAATCTTAAAACTTCCCTGATTAATAAAAGTCAGTCCTGCAAAACCCGGAATCGAAATTTCAGTTGCATTATCGGTTCGCATGTATGACGGATTATACATTTGGGCGTAAAAGTTATCGGGCAACATAAACAACGAACCATTTATCTGCGCATAACTTTTCCTGTAATTCAACAAAACCAACAGAAGAATTAATAATATCAGTACACTAATTGACTGTTGTTTAATCTTCATCTTTCCCTTTCACTACGCCAATTAACACGATTGATATATCTATGGGATAATGAGCTGAAATGGTATCATTTTGGTTTATAAAATCATTCTCGTTATACCACGACGTAAATTTCACCCTGTCGGCATTATTAAAACTCAATAATTGCAATGAATCCAAAGTGATAGAATGGGTGCTGGTTTTAACGGCTTCAGGAAAAACTGAAAAATCTGCCGCATCAAAAGGAGGAGGCAAAATTACCGGGCCTAAAATATCGGGTTCATCCTTATCGAAAAACTGCATTTGCAAATTTAAAGGAAACGGGCATCCGTTTTTCACAGTGTAAACCAATGTTACAGAAGCCAAACTGTAGCTACCCTGAATATAAAACGGAAAACTGTCGATTACCGCTGACGGGCTGAAAATAAGTTGTGTAGGAATAGTTTTGTATTTATTGTTGTCATATTCGAGTACAGTAAAAGGCGCCGGAGTGCCGGGTATTTTCTTTTTCCAGTCGAAAACAAAATCCCTGAACTCCATGCCATTACCAACAAACAACGGCGAAACAACGTCAATTGCCCAGTCTTCTTTTACTGTTATTTCATTAAACCTGAATTCATCAGTTTTACAGGAATGAAAAACAGCAAAAAGCAGAAAAAAATATACCGAATATTTTTTAATTGCTCTATTCATAATAAATGAAAATTCCACAGCGCAAAATTACAAAAATCCAATTCTTATCAAAAGTTATAAATCCAAACGAAAAATATTAGATTTGCACAACCAAAAAAGCAACGCCTTACACATTTTAAGACGATGACTGATAAAAAAAATACCGCGCTGAAACAGTGGCATGTTGTATATACAAGGTCGCGTGCTGAAAAAAGGGTTCAGCTTGAGCTTTCGATCAAACAAATTGAAAGTTTTCTACCAATGCAGAAAAAACTGCGACAATGGAAAGACCGCAAAAAGTGGGTTGAAATGCCGTTAATGTCGGGATATTGTTTTGTAAATATCACAAAAAAAGAGTACGATTTGGTTCTGCAAACCAATAATATAGTTGGTTATGTGCGTTTTGAAGGCAAGGCTGCCTTAATTCCCGAAAGCCAGATTGAATCATTGAAAAAAATGCTGAAACAGTATGATTTCGAAGTAAATGTAACAAGCGATAATTTTGCTCCGGGTAAAAAAGTAGAAGTCATTGAAGGTCCAATGATTGGGCTGAAAGGCGAACTTGTAAAAGCGCAGGGAAAAAACAAATTTATCATCCGTTTTAATGAAATCAACAGTGTTGCTTCGGTAGAAATACCTGCAAATCATATTAGTTTGTTACCTGAA
>DAOPKR010000160.1:5170-8463 GCA_035391305.1 Draconibacterium sp. | reverse complement strand
CAGTTTGTTGATATTAGAATAACATCAGCAACCGATTTCTCGATGGAAGGGGAATTGGTAAAGGTCAAATCACTTGAAGAACAGGTCAGTTAATTATTTGGTTTGCATATTATTGTTACCAGATTCACAGTAAAAAGTCAAACAGCAAGTTTATAATTTGAATTTTCAGGATGAAACCCTTAAATTATAATGAAAACATGTTCACTATTGGTTTTAAAGTATATTTTGATTAAATTGTTGCTCAAGAAAAACTAAATTCATTATTAACTTTAAAATTCAGTATTATGAAAAAAATCTTTACTTTTTTTATTATTCTGTTCTTCGCATTTTCAGCAGGCGCACAAATTGATTATCAAACTATTTTTGATTTTGAAGATGGTGTTGATACAACTATTTGGATACCCTTTGCAAATGGAGTTGGAACAAAAGCAGATCTCAATGTTGTAGAAAATCCTTTGGCTAATAATGTAAACAGTTCCGACAGTGTATTATGGATGCATATTTATACCGGAGCTGAAGGTTGGGTTGGTTTCTGGGTTGATGTTGATACACTTGAGATTGAGGGATTATACGGCACTGTTGAGATTTCTGAAGAATCACACATGATGTGTTTAATGGTTAACAAACCGGTGAGTAATTCTGTGAGAATAAAACTTGAAAGAGGTTTGACAGATCCAGGTAGCTTCACATTTACTGTTGCTGATACAAATGATGTGGTTAATGAATGGGAATTACTTGAATTTGATTTCAGCGAAATTATTGGCCATTACATGCAGCGGGTAACGATTTTTCCTGAACCAACATCAAAAGCCAACAGAACGGAAGAATTGGATGTTTATATTGATAATGTTGGCATCCAGAATTCTGAAAATACGGCTGTCAAAGAATTTGAGGGAGTAAAAATGAAAATATATCCAAATCCGGCTGAGCATCGAATGGCTGTATTATATCCTGGAATGACAGGAGTTAGAATCCTGAATATTAACGGTCAGGAAATAAGAACGCTTAAATTTGGTGTTGCTAATCAGAAAGTTATCGAAGTTGGTGATCTTAGTTCAGGTTCATATTTTGTTACTGCTATTACTGCAAAAGGCAATTTTACAATGCCGTTTATAAAGAAATAATTCAAAAATTCTGTTCAAAATTTTTTATCTGTGAATCTGTGGCAAACTTAAAACAACATTAATTGCCTCAGATTCACAGTTTTTTTTGATTAAAAACACCTATGAATTATCAGGTTTGTTTTTGTTTTTTCGTTTTGATTTCCGATACCAGAAGTAAATTATAAAAATTACAACCGGCAAAACAAAGTAAATTACAATATTCAAAGTTGTAAGTTCAATAGGTTCAGTTTCTCCTGAAGGTAATAAATCGGGTATTTGTGCATTTGCAGCAATTGCAATGAAAACTAAAATTATCTGTAAAAGTGTATTTTTTAACATCCGGATATTTATGAAGTTATGACCGTTCCTGTTTCTAAAGCAATTTGAAACGTAGATTTGTTCAATTTTTTAATTATGTTTTTGTATTATGAAAGTTGAGCAGCAATAAAAGATTATCTTGGTACTTCTTTTAAAAATTAAACTTACATTATTATGAAACACAATTATTTTCTGACACTTGTTCTTTTATTTATTGTGCTTGGCGTTCAGGCTCAACAAAATTCAGATTTGATTCCTCTTTTTGCTGATGATTTATCAAACGCTGATTATCCGGCCGGAGTTTGGAGCATTGAAGATGGTGTAATCACAGCCACCGAAGATCAGTGCATTTGGACACAAAGGGAATATGAAAATTTTATTTTGGAACTGGAGTTTAAAACTGCAGAAGGAACCAACAGTGGTGTAATTGTGTATTGTACCGACACTGAAAACTGGATTCCAAATTCGGTGGAAATTCAAATTGCCGATGATTTTGCCAAACAGTGGGCCGAGGCCGATAAAACCTGGCAGTGTGCTGCTATTTTTGGCCATTTGGCAGCAAAAAAGAGTATGGTTAAAAAACCCGGTGAGTGGAACAAAATGATCGTTGCCTGCAAAGACAAAATTATTCATGTGGTTTTAAATGGCACAACAGTAACTGAAATGAATATGAGTTTTTGGACAAGCGGAACCAAAAATCCTGATGGAACCGATATTCCATCCTGGCTAAGTACTCCGTTTGCTGAGCTCGCTACCAAAGGAAAAATTGGTTTTCAGGGAAAACATGCCGGGGCGCCAATTTGGTTCAGGAATATAAAAATTAAAGAGTTATAAGTTTATCGTTAAATCTTTTAAGAAGAACCGCTCATTACTGTTTAATTACAGTGGAGCGGTTCTTTTTATTTAACTAAAAGAAACAAGCGAAGAGTACTGAAAATTGCTTATCAATCTGATTTTTATTCAAAAATCAAGCTTCTGCTGACCTCTCTTCCAAAACCTTTAATTTCAATTTTTTCATTACTGAATGTAATTACAGAAAATGCGTTTTCGTTTTCTGTTTCAACCATTCCTTTTAGGTTTACAAAATGAACCCCGTTTTGAAATGCATAATTTCCGGCATGGTTGTGCCCATTCAGATAAATTTTAACACAATTGAATTTCTTTAAAATTGACAGAACTTCATCTGAATTCCAAAGTGTGTGTGCGTCAAACGGCAGGAGCGGGTAGTGGCAAAAAACCGCTACCTTTTGTTTTTTGCTGCTTGCATTTTGCAATTGTTCTTCAAACCAATTCATTTGTTTTGAGCCAATTCCACCATTCCAGTCATAATAATTGGGTTTTCCTTCTTCCTTAAGTTTTGCAGAAATCTCCTCTGCTCTTTTAACAGTTTCTTTGTTTGTTGAATGAAAGGTAATATCGTTACCGTTCAGGAAAATAAACCGCCATCCTTTTTCTGTAACCGAATACCATGTTTCGTTTAGATTTAATTTCCCGGGGACATTTTCAAATTGTTCTTTTTCGACCGACAAATCATGGTTTCCAATTACATGATAAACTTCATTTTTCGATTTTGCCAGAATTAAATTCACACTGTCGAAATTTGAAAAACCGCGGTCAATTAAATCTCCCAAACCAACAACAAAAGAAAGCTCTTCATTTTTGTTGAAAATATTAATACAATCATCAAGTTTTTGAAGTGAATTTCTGTAAAAACGTGTGCCTGCAGTTTCGCAATCGCAATACTGGCAATCGGCAAAAACACCGATTTTTATTTGTGAAAATGATGGCAACCAGAAATTCATAAAGATTAAAAGCAAACCAAATTGAGCAGCAAAACTATTTTTCATCTCATTATAATTGTTAATTTTTAAA
>DAOPKR010000160.1:0-5070 GCA_035391305.1 Draconibacterium sp. | reverse complement strand
TGTAATGCTCGTTTCATGTCTTAAATTTAGAGAACTTTCTAAATTAGTTGAAAAATTTAAAATGAAAACTTTAAGGATAATAATTACAGGAATTCTGGTTGCAACGTTTAGTTTGATCTCGTTTGGTGAAGAAAAAATCAGTGATAAAGAGAAACTAAAAATAGAAAATTTGCTTGCCAAACAAGTGGAAGCATGGAATGAAGGCAACCTGGAAAAATTTATGGAAACCTACCAAAATTCAGAGAAATTGAGTTTTGTAGGCTCGCGCGGACCAACTTTTGGCTGGCAGCAAACTTTGGATAGTTACAAAACCGGTTATCCGGATAAAGCTGCAATGGGAAACCTGAAATTTACAATTCTGAATATTTCGAAAATCGATAAAAAAACAATTTATGTAATTGGTAAATTTGATTTGACACGTGAAATTGGAAATGTTAGCGGGTATTATACTTTAGTAATTCAAAAATTTGGAAAAGACTGGTTGATTGTGAGCGATCATTCAAGTTCTTCAAATTGAAAGTGCATTTCCGGAGCGGTAAAAAAATATTAAAATGATATTTAGTTTACGTATAAAAATATTATATTTGACGTAAATTAAATTCAATTGAAATGGATGCCAAATTAACATTGAGTTTCGACAGTTCAGTTATTGAAAAGGCCAAGGAATTTGCCGATGCAAGGGGAATCAGCCTTTCCAGGCTTACTGAATATTTGTACAGGCAGGTTACTTCCGGAAGTTATATTTCGATTGACGATTTTCCGATTGCTGATTGGGTAAATCAGGTTGCTGACGGAGAAGCGGTTTACAAACGCCGTAGCCGGAAAAGTACTAAAGACGAATATTACAACAGCCGGAAATGAGGGTTTTTGTAGATGCCAATATCATTGTGGCAACGCTGAATCGCGAGTATCCTTTGTTTAACTGGTCGGCGCGGGTTTTAAGCCTTCACGGAACCCATAATATTCAGCTATATACTTCTCCGCTTTGTTTGGCAATTGCTTTTTATTTTGCTTCAAAAAAAAGTGGTGAGGGAATTGCCAAAAAGAAAATTGACTTGCTTTGTCAGAACATTGGTATAACAACTATCAATCAGGAAATTACTGAAAAGACTGTTAAAAACCGGAAAATCAAAGATTTTGAAGATGGGTTGCAATATTATTCGGCACTTAACCAAAAATGTGATTTCATTATAACCGAAGACCAGCACGATTTCTATTTTAGCGAGATTGAAGTTTTAGGCTGCGAGGTATTTTTGAAACAGTTGGGTTCGGGGAGAAATCAATGAAATACAGCTTTGAACTGAGATTATATGTAAATCATCTTCCTCGTCATTCCTCCGTCAATTATAAAATTTTGCCCGGTAATAAAATCATTTTCAGGATTTAATAAAAACAAAACCATATTTGCAATATCTTCCGGTTTCCCAACTCTCCCGGCGGGGTGTTGCAAATGGTCGGCTACTGAAAGTTCAATCTGACTGGCTTTTGTTTTTTTCTTTATTCCTGAAACGTCAATCCAGCCGGGACTAATACAGTTGACTTTTATCTCGGGGCCTAAACTGACTGCAAGTGAATGTGTTAATGCCAGAATTCCTCCTTTGCTGGCTGAATATGCTTCGGTGTTTGGTTCAGATTGAAATGCACGGGTAGAACTGATATTGATGATATTTCCCTTCGATTTTTTCAGAAATTGTACAGCATTTTTTGTGCAAAGAAAGGCTCCTGTAAGATTTGTGCCAATAACACGGTTCCATTCTTCAATTGAAAGCTCGGTAACTGGTTTGTCAATTTGAATTGCAGCATTGTTGATTAATCCTGAAATATTTCCAAACTTTTTTAATGATTGCTGAATTGAACTGCTGACACTTTCTTCATCTGAAATGTCGGTTTGGAAAAAGGCGAAATTGTCAGAATTACTTTCCTCTCTAAATTCCTGAAGAGCTTCTTCGTCTATATCAAAAACGGAAACTGAATACCCTTTTTCGCAAAGTTGTTTCGAAATAACTCTTCCAATACCTTGTGCGCCACCCGTAACTATTATGTTTTTATTCATTTGCAATATTCTTTATCATTCCGTTAAAAATAAAAAAATGAAATGGTGAAGTTGCTATCCAGTACAATCTTCCCCAAATACCATGGGGCCTGAATGTGGCGGTTTGATGGAGCACATTTTCATCATCTATTTTAAATTCAAGCCAGGCTTCTCCCGGGAGTTTCATTTCAGCAAAAAGAAGCAAGCGTTTTTTCTCGCGGCTGGCATACAAAACCCTCCAAAAATCGAGCGCATCTCCGGGCAGGATTTCTTTTGGCGAACGGCGTCCCCGCAGCAATCCAACACCACCAATCATCTGATCGAAAAAACCCCTTATTTTCCAAAGCCAGTTGGCGTAATAATAGCCTTTTTCTCCCCCAATTGCCCATATATTGTTTAAAACCTGCTGTTCATTTTTAACTTTTAATTGCTTATTATTACTGTAACAACCAAAATTAGGTACTTCAATAAAATCGGAAAGTGAAAGGCCCAGGCTGCTGCTAATAATAGAATCTCTCCAACTGCTCAAAACAAGATTTTGTTTTATCCTAAGAAACGCATTTTTAATGGCTTGTTCATAAGTAATAGGTTTTAATCCTAAAATTTTTTCAAGTTGGTTATCTTTGCAAACTACTTCCATTTTCATGCTATCAACCAGGCTAATGGCAAGTTTATATGAAACTGAAGTAATAAAAAACAGCCAGTATGACGATATTTTTGGAGAGATAAGCGAAGTGGTGTAAAGCCTTCTTTTCAACTTTCGCACTTGAGCATATTGCAGCATCATGTCTTTATAGGTTAATATTTCGGGGCCTCCAATGTCGAAAATCCGGTTTAAACATTTCTCATTGAACAGAACTCCAGTCAGGAATGAAATTACATCGCGAATTGAAATAGGTTGTGCTTTGGTTAGTACCCATTTGGGTGAAATTATTATAGGTAGTTTTTCAACCAAATCACGAATGATTTCGAATGACGCACTTCCTGATCCAACTATAATTCCGGCACGTAGAACGGTTAATGCATATTTGTTGCTTTTTAATATATCCTCAACTTTTCGTCTCGATTGAAGGTGTTTTGAAAGTTTGCTTTCGTTGGAAATCCCGCTTAAATAAATTACTTGTTTTACAGAAGTTGCTTCTACAATTGTTTTGAAATTTAGGGCTGCTTCCGATTCAAGCAAATCAAACCGTTCAGAAGATGTTGTCATTGAATGGATCAAATAATAAGCAGCATCAATATCTTTTGGAAAAATATCAGGAAGTGAAGTTTTCAGAAAGTCGATTTCAATAATCTGGACTTTTTGAAGCATGTTTTTGTGAATTGTCAGCCTGCTTTTTTCCCGCACGCAAACAATAATTTCGTGCCCGTTTTCAATAAGTACAGGAAGTAATCGTTTCCCAACATATCCTGTTACACCTGTTAAAAGTATCCGCATAATTTCAAATTTATGAATTTTAAGTTACAAAACGGTTGTATTGAATTGGCAGGAATTGATATTTTTGCACCTCTAAATTTATTTTTATCATTAATTTGAATTTGCAAAAACAAAATATCCGGACGAGCCTATTTTTAATCTTTGTTTTGTTGTCCTTTTCTTTTGAAACGAAGTCGCAAACCGATTCGGTTTGGGTTGCCTACAAAACTCAGTTTAAAACCAATTTATTTGAACTGAATGATTTGTATTGCTGGTCGGACGCCGGTTTTTATCCGGGAAAATTCAAGTTCTCTTCCAAACTCAATTTTCAATCTGAATACAAAAATCAAAAGTCTGATATATTCCCGGTTCTTTCAGATAAGGCCGAAGATTTTTATCTTTTTCTTGAAAGTTTAAATTCAGGCGAAAAGCAAAACCTTGTGCGTCTTTTTTCATTTTACGAAAAAGAAATGGGTGCAAGCTTAAAAGCCGCTGGTTTGCCCGATGAATTAAAATATTTTGCACCTGCACTTTCAGCAATGAATCCAACTGCAACCAATTGGGATGGTAAAGCCGGAATTTTTCAGTTAACCCATTTTCAGGCAGTAATGAATGGTTTAAAAATCAATCCGCTGGTTGACGAAAGATTGAATACAAACCGTTCAATCGAGGCATTCACAGAAGTAATGAAACAAAACTTAGCAGCGTTTAAAACTGCTGATCTTGCTGTTCTTGGTTATTTATTTGGAAATGCAAAAGTAAAAAATGCAATTTCGTTTGCAGGTGAAAATGCATCAATATCACAAATTTTAAACTACCTGCCCGAAACCGCCAGTCATATGATTGCTGCTTTTCAGGCTACTTCAGTATTTTTAAACGAAAATAAATTTAAAAGTTCTGTTGATCCGCTTGTGAAAAAAATTGCTCCCGATACTGTTCGAATTGTGAGCCAGCTTCATTTTAAACAGGTTTCAACAGTATTGGGAATTTCTGAAAAGCAACTGGAATTCTTCAATCCGCAATATCGTTTTCATATTGTGCCGGGCGATAAATTTGTCTCGAAACTGGTTGTGCCCGATGGATACTGGGATGAATTTGTTTTGTTCAGTGATTCGATATATAATGCTGCCGACTCAACGCTGTTTGCAGTTACTGTTCAAAAAATTGAATATCCGCCCGCACCCGGTCGCCAGTATTTGGGTGAGCCCGTAAAAAATCTCGAAATTGAAGGTAAAACAAAACTGAAATACAAGTTGCAAACCGGTGATGTTCTCGGGATTATTGCAGAGAAATATGATGTTGAAGTGGCTGATTTAAAATACTGGAACAACATTTCGAACGAACGAAAAATACAGGCCGGAAAAACACTCGATATTTTTGTTGATAATGATAAAGCTGATGAATATGCAGGTTTGCAGAAAACGACAAAACCAAATGCTGTAAAAACACCGACTCCGAAACAGATTCAGCAGAATACAACACTTGCGGTTTTTCAGGAAATGAATACAGGAAATAAAGTGGAATACACGGTGAAAAATGGTGAATCGCCATTTACAATTGCAAAAAAATACACAGGCGTTTCACCTGAAGATATCCTGAAATGGAACAACATTAAGGATGC
>DAOPKR010000159.1:6943-8520 GCA_035391305.1 Draconibacterium sp. | reverse complement strand
AAAAGTATTACTCCGAAGAATAAATGAATTACTCCGAAGCGGAAAAGAATTACTCCGCGGAATAAATGAATTACTTCAAGGCGGGAAAGAATTACTCCGCGGAGTAATTGAATTACCCCGAAGCGGGAAACAATTATTCCGAAGCAGAATTGAATTATTAAGCGGTGTACCCAAAACAGTTTTACACTTCCCTCAATTTCCATTTGCCCTTTCTGAAAAGGTAAAGTGCGGTTAAGGCCAAAAAAGTTTCGGCACAAACAATTGCAATACTTGCGCCGGTTAATCCCATGTTCAAAACAATAGCAAGCAGCCATGCGAGCGGGATTTCAAACAACCAGAAACTTATAAAATTGATTTTTGAAGGAGTAACTGTATCGCCGCTTCCGTTAAAACCCTGCATCATTACCATTCCGAGTGCATAAAATAAAAATCCTGTGCTGATGATTCGCAAAGCCAGAACACCATTTGCCACAACTGCTGCATCAGAAATAAACAGTTTTACCCACACTTCAGGGAAAATAAAAAGCAAAAGTCCCATTGTCCCCATAAAAACCACATTTGCAAAGCCTGTTGCCCAAACGGCTTTTTCGGCCCTTTCGGGTTTTTTAGCACCCAGGTTTTGCCCCACCAAAGTGGCTGCGGCGTTGCTTAAACCCCAGGCCGGAAGCAAAAGGAAAATAATTATCCGGATGGCAATTGTATAACCGGCAAGCGCTTCGGGACCCGATACTGCAATGATGCGGATTAGAAAAATCCAGCTTGAAGTTGCAATGAGGTTTTGTAAAATACCACCGCCCGAAATTTTTAAAATCTGAAGCATAACTCCGAGCTTAATTTTCAGGCTGTCGAAATAAAGGCGGATACGGTGGTTGCCCGAAAAAAGCAGGTAAAACTGGTACAAAACTGCCAACCCGCGACCTATTGAAGTGGCAACAGCAGCTCCCATTATGCCCATTTCGGGGAAAGGGCCAATCCCAAAAATAAGCAGCGGATCGAGAATGATATTGATGATATTGGCCAGCCACATTACACGCATTGACATGGCTGCATCGCCCGAACTGCGGAAAACTGCGTTGATAATAAAAAGCAACATTATTACCATATTGCTGCCAAACATTACCATCGGGTATAAATACCCTTCGTTAGCCATTTTATCAGTAGCCCCCATTATTTTGAGGAAATCTTTGGCAAAAAGTACTCCGGGGAGAGCTAGTAGAACTGAAATAAATACGCCAAGCAAAATGGCCTGAAATGCAACTACCCCGGCTTCCTTTTTCTTTTTCTCACCAATGCGCCGCGAAACAAGTGCAGTTGTTGCCATGCTTAAACCCATTCCAATGGAATAAACAATCGTCATCACCGATTCGGTTAGCCCAACCGTGGCAACCGCATCGGAACCCAGTTTCGATACAAAGAAAATATCGACAACGGCAAAAACCGATTCCATTACCATTTCCAATACCATGGGGACAGCAAGTATAAAGATTGAACGCCCCAGACTTGTAGTTGTAAAATCACGCTCTGAACCTGCAATGGCTTCTTTAATATCCTGCCAGATTTCTTTGTAATCGATGTTT
>DAOPKR010000159.1:0-6843 GCA_035391305.1 Draconibacterium sp. | reverse complement strand
CAATTCGTCTCTGAAACGCCCGGTGCTGAAAGCTCAAACGTTTTCCCGTTTCCAAGTTTTATGGTTATTTTTTCGAAAACAGGTCCCGACACTGCATATTCGGGCAACGACGGGCAAACGGGATAAAAACCAACAGCCCCAAATACATACCAGGCCGACATTTGTCCTGAATCGTCGTTTCCGCTCAAACCACCGGGGCCAGTGCCATATTCGGTTTTCAGGATATTGCGTACTTCCCTTGTCGATTTCCACACTTCGCCCGAGTAGGTATATAAAAAAGGAATTTGATGGCCAGGTTCATTTCCGTGCCAGTATTGTCCGTCGGCAAAAAAAGCATCCAGCGTTTGGTTAAATTTCTCCTTTCCGCCCATCAGGTCAATCAACCCTTCCACATCCTGCGGCACATACCAGTTATACTGCCACGGCGTACCTTCTGTTATGTAGAACATTTTCCTGTTTATATCGAATTCTTTGGTGAAAGTGCCGTCAGCAAAACGCCCGTTCATGTTGTTAACTTCAGGATCGAACACATTCCGGTAGTTCTGTCCGCGTTTATAAAAATAGTTGTAGTCATCCGTTTTGCCCATTTTTTTTGCCACTTGTGCCATACAGAAATCGTCGTAGGCATATTCGAGTGTGCGCGAAACCTGCTCTTTTTTGTGAAAAGCTTCCTGCACCGAATCCTCAAGCGGAACGTAACCATATTTAAGGTACGATTCCAATGCCCGGCGGCCTTTCCCGTCAACATATTCTTCAAACGTAACCGGAGATTCTGTTGCATTGTGTTTCATCAGTTGATATTCTTCTTCTGTAAGGTCAATAACTCCTTTAACGTAGGCTTCAGCTATTATGGAAACTGAATGATCGCCAATCATAGCAGCGGTGTAACTGTTCCACTGAGGGAAAATCGGAATCCATCCACGGATTTTTCCCATGGTGAGCAGCGAATTCACCATATCGGCATTGTAATCGGGGGCAATCAGGTTATACAAAGGATGCAGCGCCCGGTAAGTATCCCACGACGAAAAATCGCCGTAATAATTTCCGTTGCAAATCGTGTCAGTTTGGTCGTTTCCATCAAATTGCGGATAAAGTCCATCCACGTCATTATAAAGTCGCGGCTGCTGAAACGAATGAAACATGGCCGTGTAAAATTTTACAAGTTCCTCTGTATTGTTGCTTTCCACTTCAATTTTCGACAATATTTCGTTCCATGTATTTTTCAGATTTTGCTGAACTGTTTCAAAATCGAAACCGGGGATTTCTGTATCCAGGTTTTTACGGGCTTGTTCGATGCTTACGAATGATGTCCCGATTTTTACTTTTACCTGCTCGCCTTTTTTTACCTGAAAAGAAAAATAAGCGCCCAAATTAGGCTGGTTTTCCAGGGTCGTCAATCCGCTTTTAATCTGGTCTTCGGAATAAACCCCAAAAGAATCGGCGGTTTTTTCCACCCTCATTACAAAATATCCTGAAAATCCCGCCGGCTTTCCCCAGCCCTGATAAATCCGGTGGATCGGGTTGAAACCAACAATTTCATTTTTTTCAGGGATTACCTGGACAAAACCCTGGCCCTCGTCGCTGTTGGGATTGACAACAATGTGGGCATCTCCTTCATTTTGAAAAGTAAAGCGCAAAAGGCCACAACGGGCAGTTGCTGTCATTTCTGCGGTAATTTTATATGAACCGAGTTCGGCTTTATAATAGTTTGGTTTCGAAATTTCGCTTGCATGGTTGTAACTTGAACCTCTTTTTGAAGGATTGCAAACAAGTTGGCCTGAAATGGGCATAACAGCCATTGAACCATATTCCTGCGTACACGATCCGCTTAGCCAGTGAGAGCCGCGGAAACCGGTAATCAGCGAGTCGGTGTAGTAATAGGACGAGGTGCATTTTTTCTCTGTGTTGGTAGTTTGTGCCGACCAATTTGTCATTCCGAATGGCATGGTCACTGAGGGTTGAACCATCGCGTTATTTTCGGTTCCGCCACCGTGTTTTAAACCCGATTCGGTAGTGGTTGGCGCAGTTCCGATAATCGGATTAACATATTGTGTAAAATCTTTTTCGCGTATTTTTTCTGATGTTTGACACGCCATCAGAATTAATATCTGAATAAATATTGTTGCTTTAACTGCCGTTTTCATTTTGTGGTTATTTTTTAGTACCGGAATAAGTTAACCGGAATTTATGTTATAAAATTATGGAAAGTCACTCAGTAAAATTCAATTTTTTTCAAACTTCGTATTTATGTTCCCGAAATATTGTTTGAATTCATTTATTAAAGCTTCATCTTTTTCGGGTATAAGTCCGCAAACTTTTTCCAGGGTGAAATCCACGCCTGTTGATAACAACTGCTCAAATTCAAGATCGGTATCTGACTGGTATCCATTTTCGCCGGACGCTTTAAAATAAAAGGCAAACGCCATCGCTTCAAGTATTTTGTTGTATTTCATTTGTATATTTTGTGCTAAACGAATTATTCCTACAAAGCGGTCGTCGGAACTTAATTTACGGGGACGGTCCTGGCCAACCCTGAAAATTGTATCTTTCAAAGCTTTATTTTGAAACCGGAACAGCAGGTCGTTAATATGTCGCTCCAAATCCTCAAGCGTAAAATCCTCAGGATAAATAAACTCTAAAATTTCGGCAGATTGAATCATTGTATCTTTTGCAAACCGGTAAACTTCCGGATCTTCCAGAACTTCGAAAATATATTTCGACCCGGGATGTTTAAAAGCCCCGAAATAGGCTACCGTTGCATGTCCCAGGTTATGAATGAAAGCCTTTCTGTCAACCCATGCTTTTATGTTTTCTTTTGGGCATAAACCATCAACAACCGGAATTTCCCCTTTAAAACCGTTTTTATCGACAATGAGCTTATTATAGGGTTCTGCATAAATCAGCAGCGGATCGTTCTTGATATCTTCCTGTTGCATGATTGGTACCATTTTCCCGATGCTGGTTTCAACTAAACCCACCAATTCATTAACAGGAAATTCTTCAGGAAGACAGCCGGAAAGTTTTTTGCTAAAAAATTCACCCGCCGAACGCATATTTTCAGCAATAATAATATCGGTTGGAAGACCTGGATGCTCAGCCTGTTTCGCTTGCAAACCTTCGGCAATTACGGGGATTATTTTCTCAAGTGCATTTTTGCCCACACAAACAGCTAAAATGGATGCACTTGAAATTTCCTTTACAACTTGTGTCCGGTTGAAACCTGAAACAGCACGCACATTGTGAATAATAAGAGTTTCTTCAACTTCTGATTTAATTATAACCCTGTAACTTTTCTGTTTGTTTAATTCGTCGGTTAATGTTGCATCAACATCGGAAAATACTACTTCAAAACCCGACAAACCAAATATTTGCCCGATAAAAGACCGTCCAATTTTACCAGCGCCAAAAACCAGGATTGATTTATTTTCCATCGCCGATTTGCTTTTTGTATTGCTCAAAATAGGGTGAAATTAAATTGTATTTCTCTCCCGGATGATTTTCCAGATATGTTCCTCCGATATAAAAACAACTGTATCCGCCAGAAACAATTCCCCACATACAAGCTTCGCTCAGGTCAGGAACAACTGTCTGATTTTGCAGTTGCCAAACCAGGGAAGCGAGAATTCCTCCAACAAAATTATCGCCGCAGCCGGTAGTATCTCCCCAATGACCTTTTTTTAATTCTTCTGAAATAGCTGATGACACGGGCATTTCTGAATCGTTCAGCTTCCTGAATAATTTTCCTGAAGAAAATACACGGATATTTTTTGCCCCATTGGTTACAACCACAGCGCCTGTCTTTTTATCGGTAAAAAATTGCATTGCTTCACCGATTGTTTGCTTTCCGCTTAGTCTGAGTGCCTCTTCATAGTCTGTTATAAGTAAATCAATGTGGCCGTAACTTTCATCGGTTTGTCCCAAAGGCCATTTTTGATGTGGGTTTGCTTTTTCATTTCTGAAATCGTAAACCGTATTAACCACGGTAATGCAGTTACTGGATTTTGCTTTTTCCAGAAGGTGGTGAAGATTATCATGAATAGCAGGAACAAGCGCTGTGCCGCCAAAAACAACCACATCAGAAGCAAAAAAATCATCGTTCAAATTACCGGGGAAATAGTGCCAGGCTGCGCCAATAGAATTAATGAAGATACGTTCTCCGTTTCCGTGATCAAAATCAGGATCGGAAAGGACAATTGTTGAAGGAGTTACTGTTCCCGACAACACATAATTGTCAGTGTTAATTTGTGTTTTGTTTAACGATGACAACAGGAAACTGCCATCTTCATCATTTCCGCCGCAACCATAAAAACGGCAATTAAAGTCGGTTCCTTCCAACATTTGAGTAGCATGAATCAAAGCAACAATCGAAGGTCCGCCAATACTAATTTTATCCGGAACTTTATCCTGAATAATTTCACGCAGAGCTGTATTAAACTCTTTGCCGGCAAAACGCTCAAATTCCTCTTTAAAAACCAGTTGTCCGGGATTTAATCCACCATCGCCTTTTTCTTTTGACAAAAACGCAGAAAATGAACCGGAAGAGAATGAAATATGGTTATAAAGCCGATCGACAAGGCAACAGCCCACCCCTGAAACCGTTATTTTTCGCGACATATAAATGTTTTAGCTTCTGTTGTCAGTTGATTAGACGCGTTAAAGAAATTTTTCATAATCGGAAACCAGCAAATGTAATGGAGCTTCATCCTCTTCGACAACCGGAAAACGCCCGATTGATTCGTAAAAACAATTATCCGAATTATCATCATTAACCATGCTGACTTCACCTACAAGTACTTTTCCTTTTCCGGGTTCGCCGTAAAACCGGTGATACATTCCCTGCTCCAGACAAATACTTTCGCCGGGTGTAAGTATTACTTTGCCACCTGCTTTAACCGTTCGTGTTATCCCGTCAGTTTTAAAATTTACTTCTGTTGTGCCGAATTTGTTACCTTCAGCGGCGTTATATAATTCAACTACAAGGTTACCTCCGCCGCGGTTAATAATATCCTCCATTTTTGCCCAATGATAATGCATTGGAGTTTCCTGGTTTTCTTCAACAATCATTATTTTTTCGGCATACGATTTTTTGTCCACCCCAAATTTTCCGTTCCTGATGGTGAATAAAAACAAGCCCCTTTTATAAAAATTGCCTGAACCAAAATCGGTGATATCCCAACCTAACATATTATCGATAATTTCCCTTGCATTTTCTTTATTGTTTGTCCAGTCGGCCACGCTCCAGCGCGCCCAGGGTGGTAACATAAATTGTTTTTCACCCATAAAAACTTTGGCATTCTTCAAAATCTGATTGATTTCACTGCGTTTCATAATTTTCAATTTATCCTGATATTTAATTCTGAAAGTTTGTAAAAGTTATCGGTTTGTTGTGCGGAAAAAGATTAATTATTTTATCCAGGGATTATTTTTTGGACCAATTTTTTCGAAAGGAATGGGTTTCAATCCATATTCCTTTAGGGTTTCAGGGGTGCAGAATGCTTCGGCATTTTTTTCATTTGCCTGAATAACCGGGTTGTTTAATAAAATCTGGACATCTTTTTTGTTTCTTAGAAATTCATTTTTACAATCAATAATCAGGTTATTTTTTACTGTATTAACGTCGGCACTTTCCCTGATTGTTTTCAATTCAGGATATTTGCCGAGATATAATGCAGACCGGATATCTACTTCTTCATATATTTTCTTTCGGATGGCTAATGTGTCTAATTCTTTCAACCATCGTTTTTCGCCCCATCTGCTAAAGGAAACCGCGGCATTACATTTATAAAAAAGGTTGTTTTCAACCAGATTGTCTTTTCCTCCGTGAATTTGTACTCCTCCAAAAATTACCGATCCACATCTCTCGAAAATATTTCCATAAATAGTTACTCCTGAAATCATATCGTCCAGCCTCACACCTGCTGCTCCGCTGTGTGTGCCGCCTGAAATATCGGACCATCGGTTGTAGCGAATATTTATACCTCTGTACGAAGGATTATAAAATATATCAATACCTCCCTGATCGTCTGATTCGTTGACCACCTGACTTACTTCGTTGTATTCTATGGTAAAATCGTTGCCTTCAAGCCGCATTGCCGATGATGAGGAATGGCTAAAACGGTTGTTGGAAATTCGCATTCCGCAGCCATCGAGGTGAACAGCCGGTTCGTAGGTTCTTTTAAAGAGCGAAAAATATTCGACTACCGTATTTTCTATAAAGTGGTTGGCGGCAGTCAGTGTTTTTCTGTCGCCCCCTTTAATATCGATTCCCCGAAAACCCAAAGTTCGAAGTAAACATCCTGAAATTCCATGCTCCGAACCGCCTTCGATATGAATTCCATCGTGTCCGAACCGCTCGAACCGGCAATCTTTCAGCAAACAATTTTTCCCTCCTGAAATTAATACAGCGCTTTCGCGGCTTTCCTGAAAAGAAAGCCCCTGTATAGTTATGTTGGAGCAATCTTTAATTTCAACCATAAAAGGTGCATTGAAAACCGACAGTGTAACATGTGCTTTTCCTGGTTCAAGGCCAAGTGGTGGATACCAGTAAAGTTTGCTTTCTGCGCGGTTGAGATACCACTCGCCCGGTTGATCAATTTCGCAATACAGGTTTATCCCGAAATATCTTAAACTATCTTTATAACCATAATAATGATAAGGTTCGGCTAAATATAAACTCTTCGAATTAGTGTCAATTTTACCTACTTTTTGAAATTCGTCAGCCCAGTCCCAAAACCAGTATCCGCCCAGGCAAACTTCATTTTCATTTGCCCAGCGGTTCTGGTAGTTATCAACATATCCGAAAATGCCTTCTTTTGTTCCTCTCTTATTTTTGAATGTTGGCGG
>DAOPKR010000158.1:0-8522 GCA_035391305.1 Draconibacterium sp. | reverse complement strand
TTTATGCAACTTGAAGGCAGCATTCTTAAAATGCACACAGAACTGGTATCACCGGTAAAATATACATTGCCACTGAGTGAAAACCTAATCGAAATGAATGACTTGATTGGCAAAGAGATTTCGTTGAATTTTACCGGGCAAATCAACTGTATTTCATGCGGCAAACAAACCAAAACCTCGTTCGGTCAAGGTTTTTGCTACAACTGTCTGCAAACCGCGCCCGAAGCCAGTGAATCGGTTATGCGCCCTGAACTTTCGAAAGCACACTTTGGCATTGCGCGCGACATGGAGTGGGCTGAAAAACACGACCTCATCAGCCACATTGTTTATCTTGCCGTTTCAAACGAAGTGAAAGTTGGCGTTACCCGAATCCATCAGATTCCAACGCGCTGGATCGACCAGGGTGCAAGTTTGGCAATTAAACTTGCAACAACTCCTAACCGTCACATCGCTGGTATTATCGAAGTTTTTCTTAAAAAACATTTTACCGATAAAACCAACTGGCGCGCAATGCTGAAAAATGAAACAATTGAAAATATTGACCTTGTGACAGAAAAAGAAAAAGTACTCCAATTGTTGCCCAAAGAACTCAGGAAATATACTGAACCAGATAATTCAACAACAAATATCAATTATCCGGTACAACTATTCCCCAATCAACCCAAAAGTATTGGGTTCGATAAAACTCCAAAAATCGAAGGAATATTAACTGGAATTAAGGGTCAGTACCTTATGTTTCAGGATGATTCGGTTCTGAATATCAGAAAACACAGTGGTTATTTCATAAAAATGAAATTTTAGAATTTATTAAAATCAATAATTATGAAACGAATTTTTAGTTTTTTCTTCATTATGATTGTCTCCTTAAATCTGTTGGCCCAGAGTGAGGAACAAAAGTTAAACCTCGCAAATAATATCAGTGCCGACCCATTTCTTTTTTCAATATCAACTTTAACGCCCGAGAATTCAAAATGGAACCTGGATTATTCAGGAAGTTATGGCGAAAGGGTTGTTTCTCCGTTTGGGTTTGATGGTGTTAGCCAGCAAATAGCAGTAAACGGATACCTGGGAAAACGTTTTACACTGTATGCAAATGCTGCTGTCGGATTTCCAAAGGAAGATGAAATATCAAGTGCATTTCAAGCCGAAATTATTAGAGATCTTTTTGGTGGGAAAAAGAATTTAGGATTGAGAGTTGGCGCCGGATTAGGTGTTAGAAACGATTTTACAAACGTAAATTCGATGCTTGGAAGGGCAACAATTTCATACGTGGCATTGAAATGGAAAGCCGGAGGAAATTTGCTTTTCGAAAAAGCTTTTGCTTCTGACCGCGATGCTATTGACATTATTACAAGCATTGGGTTTCATTACCGTTTTATAAACAGTTTATATGGCGGAGTTGAAGCAATTGGTGAAGATTTGGAAGGTTTATGGGACAAGGAGGAAGCCGAAGGTGGTGCAAAAGTAATGGTTGGCCCCTCACTGAATCTGGCTCCTAAAAATTCAAGATTTTCATTTTCACTTTCCGGTGGACCGGTAATTTATGCAACGCAAAATCAAGTTACAAATCCTGATGCCGTGCGCGAACTGCCATCACAGTCAGGTCTTCTGGTTCGCGCCAAAGTCATATTTAAATTAATATAAATAACTTATATTATTCATTACTGATATTTTTCGTAGTTCGAAAAGATAAAATTTCCGTATTTTGCCACTGTTTTTGAAATTAATATCAAAAACCGGATTAAAGAAATTTTCAAAAATGGAAAACATAAATTGGAATAACCTGAATTTTGGTTACATAAAAACCGATTTCAATATCAGGTGCACATATAAAAACGGAAATTGGGGCGACCTTGAAGTTAGTGACAGCGAATACTTTTCTATGCACATTGCTGCAACTGCCATCCATTACGGACAGGAATCATTTGAAGGCCTGAAAGCATTCAGGGGAAAAGACGGAAAAATCCGTATTTTCAGAATGGATGAAAACGCAAAACGAATGGTTGATTCGGCTTCGGGAACTTTAATGGCTCAGGTTCCTGTCGAAAAATTTATGGAAGCTGTTGTGAAAGCAGTTAAACTAAACGAGAAGTTTGTACCACCATACGAATCGGGCGCTTCGTTGTATATCCGTCCTGTTTTGTTTGGCTCGGGTCCGCAAATTGGTGTAAAACCTGCCGAAGAATATATGTTTATGGTTTTTGTAATGCCGGTTGGCCCTTATTTTAAAGGCGGATTTCAAACCACACCTTTTGTAATTATGCGCGAATTCGATAGGTCTGCGCCTCAGGGAATGGGAAAATACAAAGTTGGTGGAAATTATGCTGCAAGTTTGGTGGCAGGTAAAAAAGCTCACGAACTGGGTTATTCAAATATTTTTTATCTCGATGCAAAAGAGAAAAAATATATTGATGAATGTGGCGCTGCCAACTTTTTCGGAATAAAAAATAATACTTATATCACACCGAAATCTTTGTCAATTTTACCATCAATTACCAATAAAAGTTTGATGGTTTTAGCCGAAGAAATGGGCATGAAAGTTGAACAACGCCGGGTGCCTGTTGAAGAACTGGCAACTTTTGAAGAAACAGGCGCCTGCGGAACCGCTGCCGTTATTAGCCCGATCAGCCGAATCGATGATTACGATGAGCAGGTTTCTTACATTTTTTCGAAAGATGGCAAACCCGGCCCAATCAGCGAAAAACTCTACAATAAACTTCGCGCTATTCAATATGGCGACGAACCCGATGAATACGGTTGGGTAACTGTGTTATAGAGGAAGCCCCACCCGGCCTCCCCGGAGGGGAGGAGAGAGAAATAAATGAAATAAAAATAGAAAGCTTCGGTGTTGCCGGAGCTTTTTCTTTTGCCTGAATACTCAAAACGATCCTATTCTTTTTTTAAATTGAAAATGAAGCCGATATTTTTTGATATTTTTGAAACCTACAATTCAACAAAATTTCAACGAATTAACCTGGAAAATGAAAAAACTAATTCAATCAATTGCAATGATCGCATTTTTGGCCTCAGTAGTTTCCTGCACAGATAATAAAACGGAATGGTTGGTGAAATCGCCTTCCGAAAATATTGAGTTCAAAGTATTTTTGGGCGAAAACAACCAGTTAATGTACAATGTTTCGTTACTTGATTCGGGAACTGCAAAACCTGTAATAGTCGATTCACCGCTTGGAATCAAGCGTGCTGATGCATCTTTTGTTGAAAACCTGACATTTGTTTCTGAAGTTGCCGATGTTACAATAAGCGAAACATTTTCGGTTCCGGTTGGTAAGAAAAAGTCAATCAGTACCGAAACAAATGAGTTGACACTAACTTTTAAAAACATGGAAAACAACGAAATGGAAATAATTGCCCGTGCCAGCGATGATGGCGTTGCATTTCGTTACCGGTTCCCTGAGCAGGATGACAATATGTTTTCGGTTACAGAAGAATTAACCGGATTTTCTATTTCCGGTGAAGGAAAAACCTGGATGGCGCCTTATGATAAAGTAACTTTATATTCACCCGGTTACGAAAGGTATTTCGAAAATGGTATCCCAATCGGGACAAATGCGCCGGGAGAAGAAGGCTGGTGTTTACCTGCCCTTTTTGAAACCGAAAATGCCTGGATGCTGTTAACCGAAGCAGCGCTCGATTCCACTTATTTTGGTTCACATTTGCAGCCCAATGCCGAAAATGGAAAATACATAATCCGCATGCCTGAGGAAACTGAAGCCAACAATGTTTGCTCAAATATTCCACAATCAAAATTACCCTGGGCAACTCCCTGGCGGGTTTTAATTATCGGCAAAAATCTTTCGGATGTAGTTGAATCAAATTTGGTAGTTGCGCTTAATCCCGAATCTCAGATTGAAGACGAATCGTGGATTAACCCGGGTCGTGCATCGTGGAGCTGGTGGAGCGACTGGCCAAGTTCAAAAGATTTTGCCAAGCTGAAAAAGTTTGTCGATCTCGCCATTGATATGGGTTGGGAATATTCGCTTGTTGATGCCAATTGGGATTTAATGACAGGAGGAAATATTGAAGAACTGGTAAAATATGCCAATTCAAAAAACATTGGAATTTTAATGTGGTACAATTCGGGTGGGCCTCATAATGATGTAACCGAACGTCCGCGTGATATTATGAGTGATGACATTAAAAGAAAAGAGGAATTTAAAAAACTTGCCGGTTGGGGTGTGAAAGGTGTTAAAGTCGATTTCTTTCAAAGCGATAAACCACAAATCATAAAACAGTATTTCGATATTTTAAAAGATGCTGCCGACAACAAGATTATGGTAAATTTTCACGGTTGCACCATGCCACGCGGCTGGAACAGAACCTGGCCAAATCTGGTTTCGATGGAAGCAGTGCGCGGTGCAGAATCGTATGGTTTCGACAGTCTTTATACCGAAAATGCGGTTTGGCACAATACCATACTTCCGTTTACCCGCAACGTAATCGGATCAATGGATTATACACCGGTTACTTTTTCGAACCAGAAATTCCCACACAAAACCTCGTTTGGTCACGAACTTGCTTTGTCAATTGTTTTCGAATCGGGAATTCTTCATTTTGCTGATAATTGCGAGACTTACCTTTCGTTGCCCGAGGCGCCAAAAAACTTTATAAAAACCGTTCCGGTTACCTGGGATTCAACAATGCTGCTTGCCGGCTATCCCGGAAAAGATTGTGTTATGGCACGCAAATCGGGCGATACCTGGTACATTGGCGGAATCAACGGGACAAACGAAAAACTTTCATGGGAGATTGATCTTTCGCGATTAAACGGCAATGATTTTTCTGCTTCAGTAATTACTGATGGAGAAACAAATACTTCATTTTCAGCTTCTGAAACAGAAATAAAATCAGGTGAAAAACTAAAAGTTGAAGTCCTTCCTTTTGGTGGTTTTGTTGCTACATTAAAACAAGGTTTATAAAAGTTTGGATTAAAACTATAAATACCATTATCCTGAAAATTTCGGGGAACCCTGCCGGATTGCAATTTCTTCACAGGGATAAAATTAAATAGGGAAATTCAACCTTTCGGGATAGCACTAAATTTAACGGTTTTTAATAGGTTACACCAGCGAGTCGCCTTTTATAATCCTGACATCAGTAACAAACTTTTTAATTTGCTGTTCATCTTCCTTTTTGCAAATCATAAGCGTGTCATTTGATTCAGCAACAATGTAACCGTCCAAACCCTGCAATACGGCTATTTTTTCGCCCGAAACGCTGACAATGCAGTTTGTTGTGTCGTAGGTTAAAATATTGTCGCCGCTTATAACATTTCCGGCTTCATCTTTTTCCCGGTTTTCGTAAAGAGTACTCCAGTTTCCAAGATCGCTCCAGCCAAAATCGGCGGTTAAAACGAAAACATTTCCGGCTTTTTCCATAATTCCGTAGTCAACAGAAATAGCCGGCATTTCGGAGTAGATTTTATTGATAAAGTGAACTTCGTCGGCTGTATTGTATAGTTTCATGCCACTTTCAAAGAGTGACGAAACATTTTGGAGGTGTGTATTAAATGCCTCAGCAATTGACGAAAGCGACCAGATAAAAATGCCCGAATTCCAGAAAAACTCACCACTCTCAACAAATATTTTTGCCATTTGCAAATCGGGTTTCTCGGCAAAAATCTTCACTTTGTGCAGGTTGTCGAGCCCTTTAAAATCAACCCGCTTATGAACCTGAATGTAACCATAAGCGGTTTCGGGGCGGCATGGTTTTATGCCAAGTGTCAGCAGGGCATTTTTTTCTTTTACAAAATCAAGAGCATTATTTATTTGATGAATAAACTCATCTTCTTTTAAAATAACATGATCTGAAGGAGCAACTATCAAATTGGCATTGGGGTTTTTTGTTTTTATTTTATAGGTTGCATATGCTATGCAGGGCGCTGTGTTCCGGCGAATCGGCTCAAGCAGTATTTGTTCTTCTTTTAATTGTGGGAGTTGTTCGAGGACCAGGTTCAGGTATTTTGCATTGGTTACCACAAGGAAATTTTCGTCGGGAATTATTTTCGAAAAGCGGTCGTAGGTTTGTTGAAGAAAAGTGCGCCCGGTGCCAAGAATATCTAAAAATTGTTTTGGTCTGTTTAAACGGCTAAGTGGCCAAAAGCGGCTTCCGGTGCCACCGGCCATAATTATACAAAAGTTGTTATTCATCATGATTAAGTTTGTGTTCTTTCAAAAATATCAAATTTAAACCAATCGGTGTGATTTTAACAGTTTTTTTGAAGATGCAACCTTTCGGTAACTGTTACTATTTGTTTAGGGTTTTTTAAGTTGTAATTTTAGCGTTGTGATTTTTCAATGTAAAACATTAAAATCGAAATGAAATGAAATTCTTTTTTCATGTTGGCCGCTACTTTTCAATGCTCAAAATGGTTATGTCCAGGCCCGAAAAACATAGAATGTATTTGAAACAGTTATTTTACGAAATCGAAAATCTCGGCGTAAATTCAGTTGGAATTGTTGTAATCATATCAATTTTTATTGGTGGAATTATGACAATACAGTTTGCCTATGCGCTGATGAATCCGCTGTATCCTTCGTATTTGATTGGTTTGGCCACGCGTGACACGCTGCTGCTTGAGTTTTCATCTACAATGCTTGCCTTGATTATGGCCGGAAAAATAGGATCGAATATTACTTCTGAAATTGGAAGTATGCGGGTTACCGAGCAAATCGATTCGCTTGAAATAATGGGAATAAATTCGGCAAGCTATCTTATTATGCCCAAAATTATAGCTGTAGTTTTCATCTTTCCGTTTTTATATATTATCAGTGTATTCTTTGGTATTTTGGGTGGCCTGGTTACCGGGCCACTGACCGGAACTATAACTTTACCCGAATACGTTGATGGGATAAAAACAATATTTGTACCCTATTATGCAACTTTTTCGATTATAAAATCACTTGTGTTTGGTTTTCTTGTTGCGTCGGTGCCTGCCTATTTCGGTTATTATGTGCAGGGTGGAGCGCTCGACGTGGGAAAAGCCAGCACCCAGGCTGTTGTAAATACTAACATTCTTATCCTGTTTTTCGACTTAATATTAACCCGTTTATTACTGACATGATTGAAATTAAAAATGTGTGCAAATCATTCGATGGCAATGAAGTGCTAAAAAACGTATCTATTGTTTTCGAAAAGGGAAAAACAAATCTGATTATCGGACGAAGCGGATCGGGAAAAACAGTTATGCTAAAATGTATTCTGGGTTTGTTTGATATCGATAGCGGTGAAATTTGGTATGACGACCGTAATTTTACCGCAATTGGTCAGAAGGAACGAAAAAAAATGAGGCAGGAAATAGGAATGGTTTTTCAGGGTGGGGCACTTTTCGATAGTATTTCGGTGGAAGGGAACGTGCGTTTTCCGTTGGATATGTTTACGCGTATGAGTTTTAAGGAAAAACAGCAAAGGGTTGAATTTTGCCTGAGCCATGTCAATATCGATAAAAAGGCATACAAACTTTCGCCCAGCGAAATAAGCGGAGGTATGAAAAAACGGGTTGCCATTGCAAGGGCCATTGCACTCAATCCGCGTTACCTGTTTTGCGACGAACCCAATTCGGGCCTCGACCCCGAAACCTCAACGGTTATCGATCAGTTGCTTATCGATTTGACAAAAGAGTTTGAAATGACAACAATTATCAATACCCACGACATGAACTCGGTGATTGAAATTGGTGAAACAATTTTTTTTCTGAATAAAGGAGAAAAAGAATGGGTGGGAACAAACAGGGAAGTTTTGAACAGTAATAACCCGCACCTTAACGATTTTATTTTTGCAAATAAATTGTATGCCTTAATGCGCAGAGATAATAACCCGGTTTAATTTTCCGGGGTCGTAAACACGCCTGCGACAACTGTTTTTAAAGCAGTTTTTCAATGCAGTTATTTTAGTTTTTTATTCCTGTAACGCTTATTGCAATGTTTGCGTTAAGCCTTATATTTACAATCATTTATTCTGAATAACAAAACTTTGCTGCTATGAAAAACTTAATATTGATTTTTGTACTGATTCTTTCAGTTTCATTATTATCAGCCCAGGAAAAGAAAAGCAAAAAGCAACTGAAAACTGAGCGGAAATCGCAAAAAATACAACTCGTTAAACAACTTGTTGACAACAAAACATTTGTTTTTAAAGCTTATTCAGTAATTCCCAAAAATGAAATATCAAAAACCCTTACCTCCGATTTTGGGATCGAAGTGCGAAACGACTCCATTTTTTCATACCTGCCCTATTACGGCAACACCTATTCACGCGATTACTCAAGTTTCAAAGACAGTCCAATGGGTTTTGCCCAACTCATGGAAAGCTACAAAAGGGTTAAAACCAAAAAAGGATTCGAGGTTAATATCAAGCTTAAAAACCTGAACGAAGGAATAGATTTGGTATTTCACATATCAAAAATGGGCGATGCAACTGTTGTGGCATCAAGCTTAAACCGACAGGCAATTACTTACACCGGCGAATTATTTGCGCCAAAATCCGGGGAGTAGAAATTCACATTC
>DAOPKR010000157.1:2030-8572 GCA_035391305.1 Draconibacterium sp. | reverse complement strand
CCTGCCCTGGCAGTGAAATTCAACCAGTCCAAAATATCGTATGATACGTTTAAATTTCCAACCAAACGGTTTGTTTCATCAATATTCCTGTTCGTACCTACAGCCCAGTATGGGTTTTGATAGTATGCATTGTAGTAGTTATCAGCATAACCATAACTTTTTGGGTTACTCCAGTCTTTATAAGTTGATAATGGAATATTGGCTGATGTATTCAGGATAAACCAGTAAAGTGTCCTGTCCTGGTCACCAATAGTATTTCCAACAACATCGGTTTTATCAGTAAAGTAACTTGTACTGGCTGAAATTTCAACTTTTCCGATTTTTTTACTTGCATTTGCCCTGAACGAATTCCGTTGATAAGTATCATCAGGAATAAGACCGTCGGATCTTTGATCGCCTACTGAAACATAAAACGTACTACCTTCGCTGCTTCCCGACAAATAAAGCGTATTGTTAATGGTTTGTCCATTATTAAAGAAATTCAGCAAATTGTCTTTCACAGGAGCATAAGGCACCATTTGGGTTTCCAAACCGTAATCAGCAGGGAAAGTAGGTCCAATCTGGCGTAACTGACCATCAAAGCGAGGTCCCCAGTTTGTATTTTCCACTGCATCATAAGCTCCTTCCCAACCTGTTCCATATTCAGACTGAAAATGAGGCATATAAGCTACCTTTTCAACTGTGTATGCTGAAGTTAAACCAACGGTAAACTTATCTCCCTGCTGACCTTTCTTTGTTGTAACAATTAAAGCACCGTTACCTGCATTTGAGCCATAAAGCGCTGCAGCAGTGGCACCTTTCAATACACTAATATCTGAAATATCATTTGGATTCAAGTCATCAAAAGCTCCCTGAGAAGCAATAGAACCATCAATTACAATTAATGCAGAGTTATCGCCACTGATTGAGCGCAAACCCCTAAGCAAAATCTGGGTACTTGGATTAACCCCGTTGTCCTGCACATTAATTTGCAAACCTGCAACCTTCCCTGCAAGAGCGGAGGCAGCGCGCGATGGAGACACAGCTACAAGTTCTTCAGATTTAACATTCTGAACCTGGTTTGTCATCTCTCTTTTAGGTCTGTTGATACCCAACGCGGTTACCACCACTTCGTCGATGCCAATAACATCAGACTCCATCTTAATAATAAAATTGGTTTTACTACCAATTTCAGTCTCATAGTTTTTCATTCCAATAAAGCTAAAAACCAAAGTTTTAGCATCTTGTGGAACAGTTAGTTCAAATTCTCCTTCAAGATTTGTAATTGTTCCGAGTGTAGTACCTTTTACTGATACTGAAACTCCGGGAATTGGCTGATTATCCTCATCAGAAGTAACCGTTCCGGTTAGCATCTTCGTTTGAGCATGCACAAACACAGTTCCCATGAAAAACATGATCGATAAAAAAAATGCAATTTTTTTCATAGAAATAGTTTTAAATTAATAATTAAACAGCGTGTATAATAAATTTTCTTTCAGTTATTTCAAACCAGTTCTGACAAATGATTTGGTTCGAAATAATATTGTTTTTAATGAATTTTATACTTTTTATACCTAAAATGTTAAAATTCGTTAAGCACGACAAATTTAAAAAAAGAAACCAACGACGGAAAAAAATGAATTAATTTCAGCGGAAAAGTACACTATTTAAAACCAATCCATTTTACTATTTTCAGCAAATCTTGGTAAAAAGTCATTGTTTTGGAATGAAATACTATTTTCATAAATAGCTGTATAACTGACTCATGGATTCAACACTATATATTCTGCTCTTGTATGTTAATAATTGATTAAGATTCTCTGAATTATGCGCTGCTTCATTATAATGTACTGCATCGATACCATAATTAACAGCTCCCATAACATCAACATCCCAATCATCACCAATCATTATGCTGTTTGTTTTTTTTGCATTCGACGATTTAACTGCATACTCAAAAATAGCGCGTGCCGGTTTGGGAGATTTAACTTCTTCTGAAATGAAAATTTTATCAAAATATGGTTTTAAGCCAGACGATTCTATTTTATTGTGCTGTACCTCCTTAAAACCATTTGTTATAATATTTAAGTGATACTTTTTCTTTTTCAGGTAGGTTAAAACCTCAATCACACCTTCATTAAGCGCTTTTTGTTTTGGCATTTCAAATAAATACAGTTCATTCATTTCATTAGCATCAATACCTGTTATTGCAAGTTCGTCGAATGTGTTTTGAAACCGGAGCCGGGTCAAATCTTTTTTTACCACTTCATTTTTGCGGTAACTTTCCCAAAGTGCGTGATTATGTTTGGTGTATATTTTAAAAAACAAATCAAAATCTGATGAACTGTCGAGATTTAAATAATGAAAAACCGAAAGCATTGCGTTTCGGGAATTTATTTCGAAATTCCAAAGAGTATTGTCGAGGTCGAAAAATATGTGGGTATATTTTTTATTCATCGCTGGCAATTTTGCCACTTTTCCTGTCTTCTTTCGAAACTCCCTCCACAACAATTACGATTTCGCCTTTGGGAGGATTCGCTGTATAATATTGTGCAAGTTCTTCAACTGTTCCGCGTTTTATTTCTTCGAACATTTTGCTTAACTCGCGACAAACGCAGGCATTTCTTTCTTTTCCGAAAAACTCAGCAAATTGAGACAGGCATTTTACAAGACGGTACGGTGATTCATAAAAAACCATTGTTCGTGTTTCTTCAGATAATTGTATTAACCTGGTTTGGCGACCTTTTTTTTGTGGCAGAAAACCTTCAAAAACAAACCGGTCGGTAGGCAGGCCCGAAACCGCAAGCGCCGGAATCAAAGCAGTTGGACCGGGCAAACATTCCACTTCAATATCGTTTTCTATACATGCACGAACAAGCAGAAATCCGGGATCGGAAATACCGGGTGTTCCGGCATCTGAAATCAGAATCACTTTATTTCCCTCCTGAATTTTGGAAACCAGCGAACCAACTGCTTTGTGTTCATTGAATTTATGATGAACCCAAAGTTTTTTATCAATCTCAAGATGGTGAAGCAGACGCGATGAAACACGCGTATCTTCGGCAAGAATTATATCGGCTTCCTTTAAAACCGAAATTGCACGCAAAGTAATGTCGCCCAGGTTGCCAATGGGGGTTGGCACAAGTATTAATTTTCCGAAATTACCCATTTGGGAAACGGCGTTTAACAAGGTTCACAAATTTCAGGCTTGCATCGTTTTTTTTCCATTTAAAATTTGCCTGCATGTATTCCACCGCTTCTTTCATGTCGTTCATCGAATCGAGTTCAGTAACGGCCTTTACAAAATTATCGGCATTGCCTTCGAACAACTCGCGGATGAACTGAAACCTGTCATTTATTCCAATTGCTGACTGAATGCTTAAAACTGGGCGGTTTGAAAGTTTGTGCTCCAGTTTCGACATATCGTCGGACATGATATCGTTTACTGATTTTTCTTTTGAAAAGCTGTCGCCAAGCCTCTTGTGATGAATTTCAACCTGCTCTTCTTCTTCAAGCCGGAGTTCATTTTGCACCGGTTCTTCATGGGGTTGAACGTTTTGTTTATCCGTTTCGGTTATAATTTGTTCTTCTGTTTTCTCTTCTTCCTCCGTAATTATTTCGGGAGCAGTTATATTGTTTTCAATCACAACTACTTTCTCTTCAATTTCACGGGTAATTGCTTCCGGGGCTTTTTCTTCAATCCAAACGCCGGGGTTATTTACTGCCTTATTTTCCCTGACAATTTCCTCAGTACTGATTTCCAAATTATTTATCAAAGATTCGTTAACAGGCTGTTCCTCTTTTTTTAATGCGGCAACGCCGGGTTCCAAATTGGCAGGCAAACTGTTCTCCTTTTCCAAAAATAATTTTACCAACCTTATCGACCCCGAAATGCGGTTTTGGATAAACTCAGTTTCAAATTCATCGAAGCTGTTTTTTCCTTTCTCAGCAAACATTTCTTCCAATTCGCTTAAATCATTCAGCAAATATTTCAGCAGTTTTTTATTTTCCATTCTTCGCAGGCTAATGTTATAAAATTTTACTTTTGTAAAAGTACTAATTTCTTACAAAATCCATGTTTATTGAGAGAAACATACACAGCAAAACTAAGGCAGGTTCAATTGAAGTTATTGCCGGATCAATGTTTTCGGGAAAGACTGAAGAACTTATCAGAAGGCTGAAACGTGCCAAAATTGCAAGACAAAAAGTTGAGATTTTCAAACCATCGATCGATGTACGTTTTTCGCAAAGCGAAGTAGTTTCGCACGATGAAAATTCGATCCATTCAACTCCGGTTGAAAACTCGGCCAACATACTTTTACTTACAGGAAATGTTGATGTTATTGGCATTGACGAAGCACAGTTTTTTGATAAAGGTTTGGTTGAAGTGGTAGTAAAGCTTGCTGATATGGGAATCAGGATAATTATTGCCGGGCTTGACATGGATTTCAAAGGCAAACCATTTGGGCCAATCCCCGATTTAATGGCGGTTGCCGACCACATTACAAAAGTTCACGCCATTTGTGTTAAATGCGGAAATATTGCACAATTTTCCCACCGTTTATCAGAAAAAGAACAGGTTGTACTGCTTGGCGAAAAAGATGTTTACGAACCACTGTGCAGAGGTTGTTTCCGCGAAATAAACAAAAATCAATGATCGGATTCACTTTATCGGAAATAGCATCAGTTTTAAATGCAGAACTGTTTGTCGCCCAAAATTTAAGCAATCAGAAAATAACGCAGATTGTTACCGATAGCCGCACATTTTTTAAAGGCGACAACTCTCTTTTCTTTGCGTTGACGGGACCCCGAAATAATGGCCACTCCTACATTCCCAACTTAATCGAAAAAGGAATTTCAGCTTTTGTGGTTTCTGATCGTTTGTCGATCAGCAAAAAAGCAACATTTATTTTAGTTGAAGATACAACTGCAGCGCTTCAAAAACTGGCGTCATACAACCGTCAGAAACAAAATTACGAGGTGGTTGGAATTACCGGAAGCAACGGAAAAACAATCGTAAAAGAGTGGCTGCACAATATTTTGTCGGGCGAATTCAAAATTGTCCGAAACCCCAAAAGTTATAACTCGCAGATTGGCGTTCCACTTTCGGTTTTGCTGATGGATTCGGAATTTAACCTGGGAATTTTTGAAGCCGGAATTTCGAAACCCGGGGAAATGAAAAATCTTGCTGAAATAATACGACCAACAATTGGTATTTTCACAAATATTGGCGATGCCCACCAGGAAGGTTTTATTTCGCTGCAACAAAAAATTGAAGAAAAGCTGCTGCTTTTTAAATCGTGCAAAAAATTGATTTACAACTCAGATAATGAATTGATAAAA
Source organism: Draconibacterium sp. (assembly GCA_035391305.1). Classification (GTDB taxonomy): domain Bacteria; phylum Bacteroidota; class Bacteroidia; order Bacteroidales; family Prolixibacteraceae; genus Draconibacterium. Next base: position 3,250 of record DAOPKR010000157.1, on the reverse strand, counting down.
AACCGGGTTGAAGATTTTTGCAAAACAAATGCTGTTGGAAAAGTAAGCTGGTCGCTCAAAAATACTGATGCCACAATCTGTTTTTCGGTAAATAAAAGCACTGATTTTACTGAATTGCAGGCAAAAACTTTTGAAAATAAATATCATTTTAAAATACCTTTTACTGACGATTCGGCAATCGAAAATGCCTGTCATTGTTTTGCCGCAGCAAGTATTTTAAGTACCGGTTTATCAAACCTGCTTCCTGAATTTGAAAACCTCTACCCCGTTGAAATGCGCCTCGAAATAAAACAAGGCATTAATAACTGTTTGCTTGTAAATGATTACTATAATTCCGATTTGAACTCGCTTGCAATTGCATTGTCGGTTTTGCATCAACAAGCTGCAAAAGCACAGTTGAATAAAACTGTAATCATTTCAGATATTCAGCAAACCGGATTACAAAAAACCGAATTATACAGCCGCGTAAATAAGCTTCTGGAAGACTGGCGAATTGATGAAATTATTGGAATTGGCACCGAAATCTCGCATTATTCCGAACTTTTTTCAATGAAAAAATCATTTTTTGATTCGCTCGCTGAATTTGAGAAACATTTTAACCGGGCCAGGTTCCAGCATTCTGCCATATTAATAAAAGGCGCCCGGCAGTTTACATTCGAAAAAATTTCGTTGCTTCTGCAGCAAAAATCGCATCAAACCCAACTGGAAATAAACCTGAGCGCGCTTGTTCACAACCTCAATGTTTTCAGGGGAATAATTCGGCCCGAAACAAAAATAATGGTGATGGTAAAAGCATTTTCGTATGGCAGCGGCGATGTTGAAATTGCCAGTTTGCTGCAATATCAAAATGTTGATTACCTCGCAGTAGCTGTTACCGACGAAGGTGTTTTGCTCCGAAATGCAGGAATTCAGACTGCCATAATTGTGATGAATCCCGAACAGCAAAGTTTTCAGCAGATTATTGACTACCGGCTTGAGCCAAACATTTACAGCATCGGGTTGCTTGAATCCTTTATAAAAACCATTTCGCAAAGTGGCTGCAGGGATTTCCCGGTTCATTTAAAAATTGATACCGGAATGAACCGGTTGGGTTTTAAAACCGATGATGAAATAAAAGCCGCTGTTGAACTTATAAAAGAAAGTGATTTGGTGATCGTAAAGTCAGTTTTCTCGCACCTTGCCGGAAGTGACGACCCAAGCCTCGACTATTTTACAAATGA
>DAOPKR010000157.1:0-1930 GCA_035391305.1 Draconibacterium sp. | reverse complement strand
GTTGGTTACAGCCGGAAAGGGAAAATTACTGCTGAAAGTGAGATTGCCATTGTACCGCTGGGTTATGCCGATGGAATAGACCGCAAACTGGGAAACAAAAACGGTTCGGCATTTATACATGGTACGCGCGTGCCTGTTATTGGCAATATTTGCATGGATATGTTAATGCTCGATGTTACAGGTCTGGGCGTTAAACCCGGCGAAAAGGCTGAAATTTTCGGCGAGAATATCACAATTACAGAGGTGGCGGAAAAAGCGGGCACAATTCCGTATGAAATTTTAACCGGGATTTCGCAACGGGTAAAAAGGGTTTATTTGCATGAATAAATAAAAAATGAATAATCAGCATCAAAAGAAAATATTTCTCATCATCAATCGGTTTGCGGGCAACGGAAAAAAGCGGAGCCATAAAATTGACAAAGCCATTTCGTGGCTGAAAACAAAAGCCGGAGAAGTTGAATCTGCATACACAAACCATCCGGGACATGCTACGGAATTAGCTTCTGTTGCGGCTGCCGGCGATTTTAATATTGTTGTTGCAGTTGGCGGCGACGGAACTGTAAATGAAGTTGCCCAGGGTTTAATCGGAACTTCAGCTTCAATGGGAATTATTCCAATGGGATCGGGTAACGGACTTGCCCGCGAACTCGGGATTCCGATGGATATTTTAAAAAGCGCGCAAATGCTGGTTACGGAAAATTCTCAGCGTATTGATGTTTGCAGCATTGGCAGGCAAAGGTTTTTATGTACCGCCGGAGTTGGTTTCGATGCGCAGGTTGCCCATAAAATGAGTAAGGCTTCATCAAGGGGTTTTCTGCGTTATATTCAGTTAACTGTCAGTGAAAGCATGGCGTTTAAACCTTTCAGAATAAAAATGAAAGTTGACGATGTTATTATTGAAAAGCCGGTTTTCCTTGTCACTTTTGCCAATGCTTCGCAATTTGGGAACAACGCATATATTGCCCCATCCGCGAGTATGACAGACGAGTTGATTGATGTGGTTGTGGTTAATCCGTTCAATAAAATTTTGTTGCCGGTTTTTGGGATTGGTTTGTTTGCGCGGTTTATTCCAAAACTGAAATTTGTTGAGTGCTACAAGGCAAAACAAATTGACATTGAATTTGCAGAAACCAGTATTTATCATTTCGATGGTGAGCCCGGAGAACTTAACATTCCGGCAAAAATTACAATTGAACCTGAAAAGCTTGGAGTTATTGGGGGAAATTAAACAGCAGAAACCACAGAGAAGTTAAAACCCTTATTCGTTTTGAAGAATATTTTAATCATCCTGTAAAACCGTTGGATTGAATGTTGTGGTTGCCACTGAAAGTACATGCCATTTCTGGCTTTGCACGGACTAACTGAAATATCACAATAATTAACGGGATTCATTAGAGTTGACCGCTTTAAAATATCATTCCTTTTTCCTGATTGCTTTTTGTTTCCTTCCGTTTCTCATCCCAATACTTTCTCCTATTATCTTTTTTTACAGATTTCAGAAATTCGGGAGTAATAAAAATCATTTTGATAGTTAAAGAATCAGAAATTGGTTTCATGCTGCCAAACTTAATTATTTCAGTGGTGTCTTCTTTTAAAACAGATTCATAATAGATATTTAGCTTTTCTACTTGCTCTTTTTGTAATAGTACTTCATCTTCACTGATTTGAAAATTGAATTTACCCGAACTATACGAATTTCCTTCTAAATAAAAAAGTTCTTTGTCGTTGTATAAAATAAAATAATCGATGCTATCTCCTGCATAATCTTGAAAAAGGTAGTATTTACCGATTTCAATATTATCTAAAGTATCACCCAGAATGGGGTGAAGTTTGTACACCTGTTTTTGAGCAACAATTGTCAAATTAAAAACCACTAAAATAATTATCACAATAATTCTATTCATTGTTGAAATCTTTTGTTGCCACTGAA
>DAOPKR010000156.1:0-9057 GCA_035391305.1 Draconibacterium sp. | reverse complement strand
AAAATAAAAGTCAGTTCAGATTGAATTATCCAGGTTAAAATCAGATGACAAAAACAGGGAGTACTAAAACTGTTGAATCGATTGAACAAATTTATCCTGCAACTGAAATATCCCTTGTAAGCAGGTTTTGACGATTTATTATTTTACTCCCAGAAAAAACTGTCGTGCATATTCCTGAAAAAGTTTAACATTCTTTTTTTCAAGATGAAATATTTCTGAATTCCCGAGTAAACAATCATCAGCCATTATATTTTTTCCCTGAAGAATCTGGTTGTAGGAAATACATCTGATATTGTTTTGAGACACAATTATAAACCACGCATTGGAATACGGAAAATTAATTAAATCATCAGCGTCAGTCGGGAATTGACTGTTTTTCCGGTATTTAACTTCAACATAAAACAATTCATTTTCAGGCGGAGGTGATTGTATTACAAAATCAGGCATTTTTCTAATCTGAAGGGCAGTTTCAGAGTTGTCCATGTTTAATTTGCCTGTTATGGAAGGCATTGAACGTTCCATACCATAATCGAAAACACTGTATCCCGATAATAAAAACAGTTCTTTGATAATTGTTTCGGCAACACGGGCTTTAATTACCCGGTAATGAAAATTATTCGTATTCATATTATTTATTCAACTTCAATTTTATCAACTTCCAGCATGAGGAAACCGGTTTCTTTAAGGGCCACAATTATTTTCTGATAATGAAGAATGTCATCCAAATTCAAGGTATAGCCTTTTTTGTCTTTCAGCCATTTTTGGGCCGGCTGGTACCCCCCGAAATAAAACTCCCAGGCAATTTTAGGTACATTTCCGAAATACTGAAGCCCCTCCAACCTTCGAGATGAGTATGTTTTTTGATAATTTATGTAAACCCTCTCATCTTCAAAATGCACTTCACCAACTGTATTATCACCATCAACAGGGTAACTTGTAATAAAGTGGTTAACCAGCGGCGACTCAAGTAAATGAATTTGTCTGAGTTTATCACCCAATTCAACAAGTTGCCAAAAAGTTACCGCATCCCTGGGATTTGGCAAACGCGGAAAACCAGTTTCCAAAAACTCACTGTATTTATTGCAGTTGGCTGGTGAAAGTAAAACTGCGTAAATGTAATTCTGAATATCTATTGAGGAAAAGCTTACTCTGAAATCTGGCCGCACTTCTGGATTGTTTATAAAACAGACATTGCCTTCCAATTCTCTTTCGGGAACGTAGGTTAAATTTAGTTTTTCAGCCAGTTGCTTAACGATTTCGGGGTTTATGTTGGGACTTCTGTATAAAACATCTCCAAATTCATTCAATTCCATGTTGCTTTCTGTTATCAGTTCAAATCAATTGACGAAGTCCATTTCAGTAATTTTGTCTAAAGAAAGGCACAATTTAATAAATAATTTAACGGTGCAGGATTTTAAACGAGAAAGGGCAGCTCAATAGCTACCCTTGAAACTTCTTTTTTTGGTAAAAAAGTTGTTTGATTTTTGGACGCGTAAATTTAAACATTATTCTAAGAAAAAAGAATTATATTCTTAGAATAATTGACAAATAAATTGAAACCAGTAAAGATTATAAAATGAAAGACTATTATTAAACAGCCTAAAACACTAGCTATTTATATTTTAACACATAAAGGCGCCCGGATAAAAAAATATTTTTCCTTTATTTTGAATACATATTTTTTCTTTTTAAATCTGATGCATTTGAATCAAACTAAAACCTGAAAAGATTAAACCTGTTTTCCTGAATATTGAAAACCAGCAGTTTTCCGCTGATTACTTCACCGTAACCGGTTATTATTTTGATAACTTCATTCGCCTGCAATGTTCCGGCAATTCCGGGTAAAACACCAATTAACCCGATATCGTTTTCGTTATAAATTCCGTCGGGCGGAACTGTCGGGTACAAATCGTTTAAGGCAGGTCCACCCTTGTAATTAAAAACACAAACCTGACCTTCGTAATTTAGCACCGAGGCAAAGGCAAGTGGCTTTTTTAATCTGGCTGAAACCTGTCCGATTAAAACCCTTGTTTTGTAATTATCAGTGCAGTCGGCAATTATATCATAGTTCTGAAAGAGATTTTCAGTATTTCCTTCGTTTAGTCTTAAGTCAAATGTCTGGATTTGGATATCAGGATACAGGGCTGAAAGTTTTTGTGCAGCCAGTACCACCTTTTTGAGGCCCACTTCGGCAGTTGTGTATAAAACCTGTCGCTGCAGGTTTGACGTGCTGACAATGTCATCATCAACAATACCTATATTTCCAACTCCGGCAGCAGCCAGATAAATCAAAAGCGGGCTGCCCAAACCTCCGGCTCCGATAACAAGTACGCGGGCATTTTTTAACTTTTCCTGACCTTCACGGCCAATTTCAGGCAGCGATAAATGGCGTGCAAACCGGTTGAAATCTTCGTTACTCATTTCTTTCATGATGGTGCCCATGTTCATGTTCGTCTGTCACACAATCGCAGTTTTGTCCCCATTCACTGGTTCCGTCGGCAAAAAATTCGTGTTTCCATATCGGTACTTCATTTTTTACTTTGTCGATAATATAGCGGTTTGCATCGTAGGCTTCTTTCCGGTGACCGGCTCCGGTTACAACAACAACAGCACAACCACTGATTTCAACTTTTCCCAAACGGTGAACACATTCGGCCTGGTTCAACTTAAACCTTGATTTTGCTTCCACCAGAATTTCCTCAATCATTTTATCTGCCATTGGTTCATACGCTTCATATTCAAGGTGGGTAACTTCCCTGCCTTTATTATTGTTACGTACCTCGCCACTGAAGAGTACAACGGCTCCGCTGTTTGGGTGACGAAATTCATCAAAAATTTTGCTGTAACTGATGTCGGTATATTGCAGGTGTTTCATATGTTTTAAAGTTTTACCCACCACTCGATGGCGGAATCAGAAATAAAGTGTCTTCCTGTTTAATTGTTTCACTGAGTTGAACGAAATCTTCATTCACAGCAATTCTGCAACTTGATAAAATTTCAGTAGCTTCAGGATTTAGTAACTGAAGTGCTTCAATCACTTTTGCGTAATTTGAATCCGGCTCAACAAGCACTGTAGTTTCGTTTCCGAAAAATTTACGGAGCCCCGCAAAACATTTTATTTTAATCGGCCTCTTTTCCATTTTATCCTCCTATATTTCTCATTGACAATTCACTTCCATGAAATTTAACGGGTTGCTTCAGCAGCAGTAATTCCTTTAATTTTTCAGCCAGCAGAAAATCGTTGTGTAAATAAGGCGAAAGTTTTTCGCCGTGCGAATTACTCAGGCAACCATAAAAATATCCGTTGCTGTCCATTCGCAAACGGTTACAATCGTGGCAAAACGGCGTCGATTCGTTGGCAATAATTCCAAAAACCCCGCCATTTGAAGTGCGCCAGTAATTAGCCGTTGACGCATAATCCCGCTGAATTCTTTCAATACCATATTTTTCCTGAATGATGTTTAGTATTTCTTTTTCTGAAAAAAACAGACTGTTTTCAGCATGATATAAATGTCCCATTTTCATCAGTTCAAGAAATCGGATTTTAACTCCCTTTTCAGTAGCAAAATCAAGTAACGGAATAATTTGGGAATCGTTTTTACCCCGCATAATTACTGCATTTAGTTTAACATTTAATCCGGCACTAATTGCAGCATCAATTCCATGAAAAACCCTCGAAGTATTTGGGTGGCGCGAAATACGGTTAAAAACATTGAGATCAATTGCATCAACCGAAATATTTACGGAAGTAAGCCCGGCTTCAAAAAGTCTGGTTGCATTTTCTTTAAGATAATAAGCATTTGTTGTAAGTCTTATATCAGGGATTCCAATCATTTGAATTTGTTGGATCAGCGGAATCAGGTTTCTAAACAGAAGTGGTTCTCCACCTGTCAGCCGGATGCTTTTTAGTCCCGTTAAACGATGTACTGAAACTATTAACCTTTTAAAATCTTCGAGACTTAGCTGATCCTCAGCAACCGGGTTAAAAGTTGTTTCCGACTTATTGTTTCCAAAATCTTCACTAACACAATATACACATGAGAAATTGCAACTGTTTAATAAGCTTATTCTTAGTTTCTCAAATCGTCTCCCCAAATAATCTTCAATCCTCATCATTTCTCTTTAACCAACTATGTAATTCATTTGTTCAGCAAGCCCGTTTTGAAGACCAATTTCCTCTTAACAATGATTATTGTGTAAAAACAAACGGTTTGTTTAATAACTTAAAAGTTTGAGTTGAAGATTTATCAGATATATTCAATTCAAAATATATGAATTATCTGTTGCCCAAATTCTCACAAAAGACTAATTGAACCTTTGGGAAATGTTTTCTGTTATGTTTCTAATTGAGACGGTTTTATCTTTTTTTGAAGGAAATCATTGAATTTGATTCCGTTATTTAATAAGCATATTCTGGTTTTGTTTCTGACCGTCAATTGATAAACCAATTTATAAAAGACAAAAAATTATGGCAGTTTTTAATTTAAAAGTCAACAAAAAAAATGTTCAGGTTGATGTTGATCCATCCACACCCATGCTTTGGGTTTTGAGAGATCATCTTGATCTTGTTGGAACAAAATATGGATGCGGTATCGCCCAGTGTGGCGCCTGCACTATTCACCTTGACGGATTTGCGGTGCGGTCGTGCATCACTTTTGTTGATTCGGTTGGCGACAAGGAAATAACAACAATTGAGGGACTTTCTGAAAAAGGGGATCATCCGGTGCAGAAAGCCTGGATCGAACACGATGTTCCGCAGTGCGGATATTGCCAGGCGGGACAAATTATGAATGCTGCTGCATTTTTAAAATCGAACCCAAATCCCGGTGATGAGGAAATTGAAACTGCTATGAACGGAAATATATGCCGCTGCGGTACTTATACACGAATTAAGGCAGCAATTAAAGCTGCTACAGATTCGTAACCAAATTATGAGTTCGGAAACAATTTATGATTTCCGGCTGACAGAAAAAAATCAAACTAAAATCATTTAAAATGACAATTGTAAAAACAAAAATAGACAGACGCTCCTTTTTCAAAAGTTCAGTTTTAGCTGGTGGAGGAATGCTGCTTGGTTTTAACTGGCTTGCATCTGCATGCAGTACCGACTCGCCCAAAGCACTGACGTTGCCCGATGAATGGTTTGAAATTAATGGTTTTCTGAAGATTGGTGAAAATGGTGTTGTTACCATTATGTCTCCAAATCCTGAAATCGGACAGAATGTAAAAACTTCGATGCCCATGATTGTGGCTGAAGAACTGGACGTAGATTGGGCAAAAGTAATTGTTGAACAGGCTCCATTAAATACCGATATTTTTACCAGGCAACTGGCGGGGGGAAGCCAGTCGATCAGGCAAAGCTGGCCCGGACTAAGAATGGCGGGCGCTACTGCCCGAATGATGCTGATTACTGCTGCTGCCCAAAAATGGAATGTACCTGTTGAAGAGATAACTACAGATGCAGGAGTAATCCATCATAAAAACAGCGGCAAAAAAGCCGGTTATGGAGAGGTGGCCTCGGCGGCAGCAAAAATACCGGTTCCTGAAGAAGTAAAATTGAAAGATGTAAAAGACTTTAAAATTGTTGGTACATCCAGGAAAAACGTTGACGGACACAAAATTGTAACCGGCCAGCCTTTGTTTGGCCTCGATTACAAAAAGGATGGAATGCTTGTTGCCATGATTGTACATCCACCGGCTTTTGGTATGAAACTGAAATCATTTGATGCAACTGAAGTAAAAAGCATGCCGGGCATTAAAGATGTTTTCAGCATTAAAACCTATAACGACGATTATAAATTGCAATGGACGGATGGAACTTCGTTTACTGAACTTGTGGCAGTGGTTGGAAATACAACCTGGGAAGTAATGAATGCCAAATTAATGCTTACTGTGGAATGGGAACCAATTCAAGCTACTGAAAAAAATGAACTTTCAGGTTTGGAAAGTACCGACGGACACAATGCAAAAATGTCTGAAATGGGAGCTAAACCCGGCACAGAAGTTCGCAGGGACGGCGATCCTGAAACTGCTTTTAAAAATGCGGCCAAAGTAGTGGAACGAACATATACTGCGCCTTTTCTGGCTCATAATACGATGGAGCCCATGAACTTTTTTGCCGACGTAACAGCAGAAAAAGCGGTTTTACTTGGGCCCATTCAAACTCCTGAAGTAATGGAAAAAACATTGTCAGCACGATTGGGATTACCGCTTGAAAATATTGATATTCAAATGTCGCGCATGGGTGGCGGTTTTGGAAGACGTCTTTACGGCCATTTTATGGTAGAGGCTGCACTTATTTCGCAAAAAATGAAAGCGCCCGTTAAACTGATTTATTCGCGTGAAGATGATATGACTTACGGAATTTACCGCCCGGCGTATCACGCTTTATACCGGGCCGCACTTGATGAAAATAATAATCTTACAGGTTTTCATGTCCGCATGGGCGGAATTCCGGATAGCCCGCTGCATGCCAACCGGTTTCCGGCAGGTGCTGTGGATAATTATCTTGCCGAGCGCTGGACTGTCAACTCCAACATTAGTGTTGGTGCTTTCAGGGCGCCGGGATCCAATTTTAATGCTGTTGCCGAACAATCTTTTCTCGATGAAGTTGCTGAAGCGGCAGGAAAAGATCCTATTCAGTTTCGTTTGGACCTGCTGAAACGCGCAAAGGAAAATCCGGTTGGGGAACGAAACGATTATGATGCAGATCGCTACGCCGGTGTTTTGGAACTGATTCGCGAAAAATCGGGATGGGAAACCGGAGCCACTGGCAAAAACAGGGGAGTGGCTGCATACTTTTGCCATAATTCATATGTGGCAAATGTGGTGGATATTGCACTGGATGGAGACACACCAGTTATTGAAAAAGTATATGCGGCAGTTGACTGCGGTATAGTTGTAAATCCCGATGCCGCCGTAAATATGACAGAAGGAAGCATTGTTGACGGAATTGGCCATGCAATGTACAGCGCCATAACATTTAACAACGGTCAGCCGCAACAGGAAAATTTTGATTCCTACAGGTTGATAAGGCATGCTGAATCACCCAAATCGATTGAAGTACATTTTGTTGAAAATGAAATTGACCCGACAGGATTGGGAGAGCCACCCTACCCGCCGGTAATGGGTGCGCTGGCAAATGCTTTATACAAGGCAACCGGAAAACGTTATTATCATCAGCCATTCATCGATAATACTTTTGAGGTATAATTTCAAAATATAAAATAAGAATTTTCCTGTTTTTCACAGATGACACACGAAATTAAACAACTGTTTCTAACGCTTAAATTGTGGCAAAGCCAGGGTAAAAAAGGCGTTTTTGTTTCAGTTGTTGCGCTTGAAGGTTCTTCATACCGAAAACCGGGTGTGCGAATGATTATCAGCGAAAAAGGTGAATCAGCCGGTGCGGTTAGCGGGGGTTGTGTTGAAAAGGAAATTGAGCATCAGGCACAAAATGTTTTCAAAACCGGCAAGGCAAAAATCATTACTTATGATGGCCGTTTGCGCATTGGTTGCGAAGGAATTATTCATATTCTTATTGAACCCGTATTTCTTAGCGACGAGCTGCTGAAAAATTTTGAACAAAAACTTAACAACAGACAATTTTTCCAAATCAATTCATGGTTTTCTTATGAAGTTGGTGAATTTCAAAATGCAGGTTCAGTATTGATAATAAATGGAAAAAAATATGCGCTTCATCCCACTTTTAATCCTGTAGAAACCACCGGACTGGAGTGCTTCTCACAAACATTCGAACCCCTTTTCCAGCTCTTTATTTTTGGTGCCGAACACGATGCTGTTCAGTTGTGCCAGGCTGCCAGATTGCTGGGATGGGAAGTAACTGTTGTTGCATCGCCCGATGAATCAAAAACATGTGATTATTTTCCGGGCGCCGGTTCGTTAATTACACCTGCTTTTAACAATATTGACACTTCGGCAATCGATGAACAAACTGCCGTGGTTTTAATGACCCATAGTTTTAACAAGGATGTTCAGTATTTAATGGCTTTAAAAAATACAAATCCTGCATACATTGGTTTACTTGGTTCGGTTGGCCGCCGGGAGCGGGTTTTGTCCATGCTGCTTGAATATTGCCCTGAAATATCCATAGATTTTCTTGACCAGATTCATGGGCCGGCAGGATTAAATATTGGAGCAGTGGGTGCAGCAGAAATTTCCGTTTCAATTCTTGCCGAAATTCTTAGTGTAATTCACAGTCAAAACCCTGTATCGTTAAGTGAAAAACCGGGATCGGTTTATAAATCCCCGATAACAAAATAACAGAACCTGCCATACATGATGATGTTGGGTTACGGGAATCCGCAAGCCTGCATGCATGGAATTAGATGGATGATTGCCTTCGTTTTGTGCAAAAATTGAAAATGAAATTAGCAGGAAAGTAAAAAGGGAAGTTAGGTTTTTCATAGGTTGAAGAATAGATTTGAGAAAAAAAGACATGAGAATCAAGACCTGGAAAAAAGTATTCGTGTTTCAATGATCGAGAACAACACAAAATTGCCACTAAATCACCAAAACACGAATTATCTTCTTTTCTCCTTCTTGCTCCTCCCCTTGGGGAGGTTGGGAGGGGTGTTTAATTCACAATTGCAGCAATACCGGCTCCAATCAAACTTGAATTCGGTACTTCAACAATTTCATAAAACCTGCGGTTTTTGCCCGAGAAGAATCCTTGAAGGAAAGCTTCGAACATAATCCTGAAATTGTTCATTTTATAAAAGGTTGTACCTTCAATTGTCATCAAAATCGGCTTATCGGCTGTTTTTGCTTTGCCGGTTTTCAATACAACAGCGGCAAGACTTGCAGCTACCAATTTGGCTGCGCGTTCAATTAAAGCGTTGATAATTATTGCTGCAGCCTCTTTGTCTTCTTTTTCAACAAGTATATCAGACAGCACATTGGCTTTCAGGTCGATGCAGCTTACAAACTTATTTACTTCTTCTGAAGTGAGTTCGCCCATGCTTTTCATGTTTACTTTTGTTTCGGCGCTGAAAACATCTTCAGCAGCAGCCATTTTCAAAGCCATGGTACAAAGTC
>DAOPKR010000155.1:0-9152 GCA_035391305.1 Draconibacterium sp. | reverse complement strand
TCAATGTTAATCAATGAAACACCCAGTGATTTGTCGGGAATAACAACTCCTCCGCCTTCGGTTGCCACACTGGTGAGATAAACCCGGTCAACGGTTGGAGAACCTGTTCGGCGTTTCAGGTAGTCATTTAATTCATTGGTTAAAAAAGACAGGCAAGTGTGTATCATAAATTGTTTAAAAGTTATAAGTTCAAAAAGTCAATAAACAAATACCACCCCATGATTACCAATGTGAAATTGTTACAAACTATTTTTGCTTTGCAGAAATTCAATATCTATTTAGTATATAAAGATTTATTATTCTTCTATACTTTCCGATTTTGTCTGATTTGATATTTCTGCTTCTTAATCCAATTTTGTTTTTCGTCCTAACAAAGTGTGCTAAAAAAAGACACTTACTTGATTTAATCTGACCTAATGGTATTTGCAATCAAGTTACAACTTAAAAAAATACAAGTCAATATTATTTTTTGATTTTAATAAAATTTAATTTTTGATTTCGATCAGCTGAAATCAAATTACAACAAAGAATTATCATGTAATTCCGTGTAAAACAACCGCAAACAGGATTTACAATTCTTATTTCCTTAATTCAAAAAGTAAGTTTTCGATCTCTTTGGTAAGCTTTGAACCAGAACCGGAGAATTGGTTGAACATGATTGAGAAAGCAATTTCTTTATCTGAATTTGTTTGTAAAAATCCGGCATAACAGCGCACACGTGTCATTGAGCCACTTTTGGCTTTTAAGGTATTTTCCGGGAATGATTCGGTACTAAAACCTGAAAGTGTTCCGCTGCCGGCATTGGGTAAAGAATTTAAAAATGCCATGCTTTCACTGCTTTTTCCTATCATATAAATCAAAATTGAAGTAATTTGATTTGGTGAAATTGCATTGAAATGTGACAATCCACTTCCATCTTCCATAAAAAAATCATCTTCGAAAATTCCCTTTGATTTCCAAAATTCAGTTATCAGTTCAATACCTTTTTCTCTGTTTCCAATTCCTGTTTTCTCAGCTGCAATTTGCTTTACCAAATGTTCTGCGAAAAGGTTAACACTTTCGTGGTTTAAAACTTTAACAATCTCAGCCAGTGTTGGCGATTCCTGCACATATACCGTATTGAATTTCGACTTATCCGGTTTCCCAAATTTAATTTCGCCCATATAAAATACACCCTCTCTGGCCAATTGGGCTTTTAATTCACTTGCAATTATTTCTTCGGGGTGGTGAACCGCAGCTTTTATGGTAAAAGCATTTCTGCCTTTTGGAATTGTTCCCCTTATTATCCGCTTCTTATCAAACGGACTGCCAAAAACATAAGCATTGTCACTGTTGTTTTCTGATGAAGTAACTTCATTTGTAATTTCCATTCCATCAATTTTAGGGTAGGTCGAAATAATGTTTGTCAACTCTCCTGCCCTTTCGTCAGACTTAAAAGTAATCCTGAACAAATTATCAAAACACGTAAAAGCGTTTGCACCTGCTCCGTAGTAATTTCCAATGTCGCCCCAAATCCATGTTGACGGAACCTTTTCTGTATCATAAATTGAGCTGTCAAAAATGATATCACCATTGATTTGATGAATTCCGGAAGCTTTTATTCGTTGCACCCATAAATTAATAAAGTTGTAACCCGGGTCAGAATTGTTGAAATACATTGACCCTAACGTTGGGTCGCCACCGCCAACAATAACCAAGTCACCATTTAATTCATTGTTTTCCTTCAAATCACCCACATATCCGATTTGTGTTTTAAAACGATAACCGGCGCCCAGCATTTCAAGAGCTGCGGCCGAAGTTACTATTTTCAGTGTTGATGCCGGAATCATTAATTTGGTGGGGTTATATTCAAAAACTGACAACCCTGATTCTATTTCAGTAACCTGTATTCCAACCGAAGAATTTATATACTCTTTTTTATTAAGGATATCTTGCAATTTTATTTCGAAATTTGATTGGGAAAAACTAAAAACCGGGATTCCGCCTAATAAAACCGCCAATAAAAACCGTTTAATCATTTTTACTATTTTTGAGAAAATAAAAATAACAGAATTTGAGTTCAAAGTTCAAAGTTTAGGGTTCAAAGTGCAAAGAACAAAGTTAAAGTATCGAGTATCAAGAATCCGGAATCAAATCTTATAAAATGCTAAAAACTTTACTAATTGTTGGGTCAGGTGGATTTATTGGCAGCGTGATGCGCTACCTGGTGCAATTCTATGTTGAAAAAGGAATGACAAGCACGTTTCCTTTAGGAACTTTAATTGCCAATATTGCCGGTAGCTTTATCATCGGGATGGTGTTTGCCTTGGCAGAAAAAGGAAATTTATTGAATTCGGAATGGCGGATTTTCCTTACAGTTGGAATTTGTGGAGGATTCACAACATTTTCGGCATTTGCATACAATAACTTCACAATGATAAAGGAAAACACAATTGGGCAATTATTATTAAATGTAGGTGGAAATTTATTTTTGGGAATACTTGCAGTGTATCTTGGCGTGGTTTTAATTCGTATGATATTTTAAAAATTGTATATCATGAAAATTTCAGAAAAGACAGGGATTTTAAAGATATATATGGGTGAAAATGATAAAGTTGAAGGTCATCTGCTGTTCGAAAAAATAGTGTTTGAAGCCCGAAAAGCCGGTCTTGCCGGAGCAACTGTAACCAAAGGAATCATGTCATTTGGTGCAAGCCACTCAATCCATACAATGAAAATATTTGCACTTTCAGATAAAATGCCAGTTATTGTCGAAATTGTTGACAACATTGAGAAATTAGATGAGTTCGCAAAAAAAATTAACCAGCTAATGGATTTGAGCACAAAAGGTGGTTTGGTAACTTTTCAGGAAATAGAAGTTGTTCGTTACTCACCGGGTGAAAAATATCGGAATCAGCCAGATTAACAGGGTTACATTTAAGAATTTTTAAGTTAAACCAATATGAAATAATGTTAACCTTTTCGGGCTGTCATCCGTCGAACAAAAAACAAATCACTATCTTTGAGCCGCTTTGGCAAATTGGCAATAAAACGCTGATTTTCTGATTAAAAACAACATAAGTTAAACAATAAAAAACTACTCACAATGTTTATTAGCGAAGTAAAAGCAAGAGAGATTTTAGATTCACGTGGTAATCCAACAATCGAAGTTGAAGTTGTACTGGAAAGTGGCGCATTTGGCCGTGCTGCAGTTCCATCCGGTGCATCTACAGGCGAAAACGAAGCGCTTGAATTGCGCGACGGCGACAAAAGCCGCTACCTTGGAAAAGGTGTTTTAAAAGCTGTGGAAAATGTAAATGAAGTAATTGCCAAAGAAATTATTGGTATGGACGCAACCGACCAGGTAGCACTCGACAGTAAATTACTTGAAATGGACGGTACGAAAACCAAATCGAAATTGGGTGCCAACGCTATGTTAGGCGTTTCGCTTGCAGTTGCCAAAGCTGCTGCCGATTATTCTGATCTTCCGTTATACAGATATATTGGTGGTGCAAACGCAAAAACTTTACCCGTTCCGATGATGAACATTATCAACGGTGGTTCGCACTCTGATGCACCCATCGCTTTCCAGGAATTTATGATCCGACCAATCGGTGCAACTTCTTTCCGCGAAGGTTTGCGCATGGGAGCGGAAGTTTTCCATTCTCTTAAAAAAGTATTACACGACCGTGGTTTAAGCACCGCAGTTGGCGACGAAGGTGGATTTGCCCCGACGCTTGACGGAACAGAAGATGCATTGAACAGCATTATCGAAGCAATTAAAAAAGCTGGTTACAAACCAGGTCGCGCTGAAGATGGTGGAGATATTTCCATTGCACTTGACTGTGCCGCTTCTGAGTTCTACAAAAACGGAGTTTACGATTATACAAAATTTGAAACGCCAACCAGCGCAAAAAGAACTTCTGCTGAACAAGTTGAATTTCTTGCAGGTTTGGTTGCCAATTATCCTATCGACTCAATTGAGGATGGTATGCACGAAGGCGACTGGGACGGATGGGTAGCTTTAACTCAGAAATTAGGCGGTAAATGCCAGTTGGTTGGCGACGACCTTTTTGTAACTAATGTTGAGTATCTGAAAAAAGGTATCGAACTTGGAGCAGCCAATTCTATTCTTGTTAAAGTAAACCAAATTGGTACATTAACCGAAACTTTGGACGCAATTGAAATGGCTCACCGTGCAGGTTATACTTCAGTTACTTCACACCGTTCAGGCGAAACTGAAGACGCAACTATTGCTGATATTGCTGTTGCAACAAATGCCGGACAAATAAAAACAGGTTCTTTGAGCCGCTCGGACAGGATGGCAAAATACAACCAATTACTTCGTATCGAAGAAGAATTGGGTGCAAGTGCAATTTATGGTTACAAAAAAATCTACAGGAAGTAATACTTTTTGCAGATAAAAATTATAATGAAATTAAAAATGGTCGTCCGTGTGGATGACCATTTTTTTATTCTAAAGTGAAGATTTCAGAGAAATATTTTCGGATACAGGTTTGTAGTTATTTAATACAATTTACTTAACAGGACTATAAGTATTAGTCTAAAGTTTTATTTCCTCTGTCAACCCCCACTCTTCCACCATCGTAATTCCCAATGTTTCGAGTTCGTTTAACACAGGTTCATATATTGATTTGCTTATCGGAATTTGAATCCCTCTTTCAATTATTTTACCATCCAGTATCACTTTAGCGGCAATGGCGGCAGGCAAAGCAACAGTTCGGGCAATCGACGTGTTGTCAGCAGAAGCGTAATCAAGCATTCTTGCTTTTATTACTTCTTTTTGTCCGTAGGTATTTTCCGTTAAAAAAATATGTTGCATAACAACCATATCACGGGCGCCTTCAGGCAACATCATTTTCTTCATCATCAAATCAACAGTAATATCAAGTGTTGAACCTTCCGTTATGTTTATCTTGTCATTACTGAAATACCCAAGCCAATCAATTGCATCAATTGCCGGACCGTCCAACGCAAGTTTCAATCTGCCCACTACTTTCTCTTTTACGTTTTTAGGATAAACATCCAGCTTTTCGGCAACAACTTCCTTAAGCTTCTTCCCCTCAAAATTTTGAATTTCGGTAGAAATCAGTCCCAATGTTTTCATTATATCCAGACTTCTGCACCAGTTCGGATATCTGAAAGTTCCCCGGTACATGGTCTCAACTTCAGGAATATCATATTTGTCAATATATGTCAGTGAGTCGCGGTTCGGGTAAACCTCCATCAGCCCTACACCAGGGAACTCTGTTTGCAAAGGATTTTTGAATAAATTTTCAGTTGGTATTTCAACAATTTCACCATGTTTCATGTATTTGGCATTATTATTTCCGGCCAGAAGTACTCCTCTTGGCGACCACGAAAATTTATACCGAAAAGGATTGCTGGCTTCCTCGGGAGCAGGGAGTGCGCCACATATTGAGTAAAACTCTTTAATTTTTCCACCCTGATTTTTTACTTTGTCGATTATCCGCATCGCAGTCATGTGATCGAATCCCGGATCAACACCAATTTCATTCAAAATGATAATACCTGCTTTTCTGGCTTCTGCATCCAATTCCTTCATTTCCGGCGAAACGTATGAAGTTGTAACCATGTTTTTTTTGTATTGAATACACAATTTAGCCACCGTAACATGGTAAATGTAAGGCAACAAACTAATTACAAGATCATGAGTTGAAACCAGTTTTTCAAGGGATTCCAAATCATCAGTTGTCCACGAAACTGCTTTTCCATTGCCGCGTTTGCCAATCATTTTTTCGGCTTTGGCAACCGTGCGGCTGGCAATTGTAAGTTCTGTATTGTTGTTAAGAATGTATTCTGCTAAAGGTTTGGCAACCATTCCGGCGCCTAATAATAATACTTTGCTCATTTTGAATGTCTTGTTTCTATAAAAATGAATTAAACGATTTATTTGGCAAGCTTATTTTCGAATTTATCACCTAAATATCAATAAAGCCTAAAGTTGGGTATTTTTTTCACATTTAAAAAATTCGGTTGAAAACATAAACCCACATTCAGTTAACCGATAGCAATAATTTTATCTTTTTTGGTTTAACTTTGGCACTTATCATTCTAAACTTATCATAATGAACCAAAAATCCGGACTTCTCATTTTAATGATATTTTTTATTGTTTCTGAATTATTTTCGCAAACCAGTAACAACTGGACACATTTCAGGGGAACGAACATGGATGGCCATGCAAATGTTGCCACAGCGCCTTTACACTGGTCCGACTCAACAAATATCGAATGGAAAGTACCTGTAAAAGGACTGGGATGGTCGTCGCCTGTAGTTTTTGGAGATCAAATCTGGCTCACCTCGGCAGCGAAAGACGGAAAAGAGTTTTACACACTGTGTTTTGATTTGAAATCAGGAAAGCTGCTTGATGAGAAAACCATTTTTACAGCAGATGATCCGCAACGCATCCACGGAACAAATTCGTATGCTACGCCAACTCCCTGCATCGAAGATGGTTTTGTTTACGTTCATTACGGGACTTTTGGAACTGCATGTATTAACACAAACAATTTTGAGGTGGTTTGGAAACGCGAAGATATGCCCTGTGATCACATGCAGGGACCGGCGTCATCTGTTATTCTTCATAAAAATATGCTTATAGTTCATCTCGAAGGAACCGTCGATCCATACGTTGCAGCCCTCGACAAAAAAACAGGCAAAACCATTTGGAAAAGTATTCGTCCAAAAGAAATTTACGATCCGCTGGAACCTGTATTCCGTAAATCTTATCAAACTCCAATTGTAATTGAAGTTGATGGAAAAGAACTTTTAATCAGCAATTCAGCATTTATGTGTTTTGCCCACGATATAAATACCGGCGAAGTGGTTTGGACTGTTGAATACGGTTTTGACTCAACAGTTAGCCAGCCGCTTTATTATGATGGACTTGTATATGTTAATTCAGGCTGGATTTTCGTGGATAACACCCCTTATTTTACCCGTCAATATGCAATTGACCCAACAGGAAAAGGCGATATCACAAAAACCCATGTTAAGTGGATTTATGAGGATGAAGTTCCCCAAATTCCAACTCCTGTAATTGCTGACGGAAAAATGTACATGGTGCATGACCGCGGAATGGTAACCTGTATTGATGCAAAAACTGCCCGTATAATCTGGAAACAAGAATTAAAAGGTAACTTCAATTCATCACCGGTTTACGCAGGTGGAAATATTTATTTCTTCAATGTTAAAGGCGATTGCACAATCATTAAACCCGGAGATTCCTTTCAACCTGTTGCCGAAAATAAAATCGGCGAAACAGTAAAAGCAGTTCCCGCTTTTGTAAACGGTAATTTATTGCTAAGGACTGAGAAGAACCTGTATTTGATAAAGTAACTTTCCCTGCATCGCTTAGCGGTTTTGAACCGCTAAGCGATTGCTACCAGGCGATTGCTATCAAATTCGCAACACCCAACTTTTCAAGGTTAATTCTTATCTCCAACTTCAACTAAAACAACCCGAAAAAGTTTGCCCGGAAAAAATCTTTCTTACTTTTGCGCGCCAATTTGAGGAAGAATTTATCATTTCGATGTAATGCAATGATTTAAAAACAATTCAACACAAATTGGGTTATTTGTTTAAGAAAAATAAGAAAATGACAGAAATTAGAAATATCGCAATTATTGCCCACGTTGACCACGGCAAAACAACTCTTGTTGACAGAATACTTCACCAGGTACATCTTTTCCGCGACAATCAGGATATGGGCGAGTTAATCCTTGACAGCAACGATCTGGAAAAAGAACGGGGAATTACCATTTTGGCAAAAAACGTTTCGGTTCGATACAAAGACACAAAAATAAATATTATCGACACACCCGGCCACTCGGATTTTGGTGGAGAAGTTGAGCGTGTTTTAAACATGGCCGACGGTGTTTTACTTATTGTTGACGCTTTTGAAGGCCCGATGCCGCAAACCCGTTTTGTACTGCAAAAAGCAATCGAACTTGGCTTAAAACCAATTGTTGTCATCAACAAAGTTGATAAGCCAAACTGCACACCCGATATTGCACAGGAAAAAGTTTTCGATTTAATGTTCAGCCTCGAAGCAACCGAAGAACAACTTGATTTCCCGACAGTTTTTGGCTCGTCGAAAGCAGGCTGGATGGGGCCCGACTGGAAAAATGAAACCACTGATTTTGTTTATCTGCTCGATACAATTTTAAAATATATTCCGGCTGCAAAACACAAAGAGGGTTCGCTGCAAATGCGTATCACTTCGCTGGATTATTCTTCCTATACCGGACGGATTGCGGTTGGCAAAGTGTCACGTGGCCAGTTGATTCCGGGTTCGCAGGTAACTTTAATGAAACGCGATGGAAGCTCTATAAAAACTGTTCTGAAAGAAGTTTATCTTTTTGAAGGCCTTGGAAAAGAAAAAACAAAATTACCGGTTCCTTCAGGCGAAATTTGTGCCGTACTTGGTTTGGACGGTTTTGATATTGGCGACACGGTTGCAGATGGCGAAGAACCTGAAAGTTTACCCGTTATAAAAGTTGACGAACCTACCATGAGCATGATGTTTGTGGTAAACAATTCACCGTTTTTCGGTAAAGACGGAAAATTTGTTACTTCCAGGCAATTGCGCGACAGGTTGATAAAAGAAACAGAAAAAAACCTCGCTTTGCGTGTTGAAGAAACTGATTCGGCCGATTCATTTTTGGTTTACGGAAGAGGGATACTTCATCTTTCAGTTTTGGTTGAAACCATGCGCCGCGAAGGTTTTGAAATGCAGCTTGGTCAGCCCAAAGTAATTATTAAGGAAATTGAAGGCAGAAAACACGAACCTGTTGAAGCTTTAACCGTTCATGTTCCTGAAATATTTTCGGGAAAAGTAATAGAACTGGTAACACAACGCAAAGGTGATATCCAAACCATTGAAGTGAAAAACGAACGTGCCCACCTCGATTTTCTGATTCCGGCAAGGGGATTAATTGGTTTAAGAAACCAAATGTTAACTGCCACTGAAGGCGAAGCAATTATGGCCCACCGTTTTTATGCCTACGAACCCTGGAAAGGCGAACTGGGCGTGCGCAGAAACGGCGCTTTGATTTCGCTTGAAACAGGAACTGCAATTGCCTATTCCATCGATAAAATGCAGGACCGCGGACGCTTTTTTGTAAATCC
>DAOPKR010000154.1:0-9159 GCA_035391305.1 Draconibacterium sp. | reverse complement strand
TCTATCCTTTAAACTCTTTACAAGCCATATAAATTCCTTCGAACAGTTCTTCAACATCTTTTGCAGCAACACCTGAATAAGCAATCCGAAGCAGGTTGCCAAGGCTTATTACACCGATGCTATATTTTTCGATTAAAATTTTACGCAACTTTTCTGCATCCAATCCTTCGGCCAGTTTAATACACATAAAATAACCCGAGTTATATGGTAATGCAGTGAAATAGGATTTGTATTTTTCGTTTTTCAGTACATTTTTTACAGCATCATAGCGTTCTTTCATAATCTTGTACTTGGCTGCTTTTTGTGCATCATAATCAGGGCTGCTGTACGCTTCCATTAAAAGTGACTGCGAAATATTGGCTGCATTTGAAATATTTCCACGAATTGCCCCGGCGGTTTTTGATTCGAGTGCGCCATACAATTCAGCATCTCCGCCTTTAATTCCGTAGGTCATAAAACCAACCCTGAAACCCCAAACGTAATCTTCCTTTGTTGGCCCGTCAATCTTAATCGCCAGTACATTTTCATGTAATTGGCTTAAGTCAACAAAAATACTTTCTGCAGCAACGCCTTCTTCATAACCAAGTCCAAAGTACGCGTCATCAATAAATAAAACAATTTTATTACCTTTTTCAGCTGAAGTTTTTATGATTTTTACCATCGCATCCTGTTCAGGTTGAGTTGGAGTGTAACCAGCCGGATTGTTTGGAAAATTGAGGATCATGATTTTTTTGCCAATCCCACCTTCGTTCAGTTTCGATTCAAAAGCTTCCAGATCGAGTTTCCCATCTTTAAAAAGATTGTATTTTACAAGCGGTGATCCATAAGGATGTGTAAGCGTTAACGTATAATTTCCCCAAAACAAATCGGGAACGATAACCTGGTCTTTTTCATCACAAAACATGTATCCGGCCATGCTTATTCCGTGTGTTAAAGCGTTGGTAACAACGGGTAAACTGATTTCGGTTGTGCCCAATGATGGGTTTTTCTTGTAAATCATGCTTTTCCATTTGGCACGGATATCAGGCCGCCCGTAACTTGGAGCATAAGGAAAAACCAGGTTTGGGTTTAACCCAACTTTTGATGCAAGCGCTTCAAGCCGCATTGGCGAACCATCATCTTCTACTGCTGCGCCAATTGTTGCATTTATTTTTGTGCTTTTTGCTTCGGCAGTCTGACCCAAAATGCCTTTTTTGGGAAAATAAATCTCTTTTCCTCTTTCCGAAAGAAGTTCAAAAACTACACTGCTTTTTTCCTGAATAATTTTATTAAGTTCTTCAGCCTGTGGATTCATGCAAAAACGATTTAAATTTTTATAATTACTTTATCGCGTGCAAGATAGAAAACAAGAAAATACAAACCATCAGATTAATGCTGATTTATTTGAAATCTTTATAAATAGCTAAAGAATTTGATTGAAAATAAAAAATGATTTTACAAATATTGTAAAATGCCAACAATAATAAAAAATCCAAATAAAGCTACAAGTCCGGTAGCAAGGATAAACCACTGGTAACTTTTTTTATTTTTTATGTCGAGAAATATAGCAGGTACGGCAATAACAGATGAAACAATAAAACTCAGGTAAGCAGGTAAAAGCTTTGCCTGAAACGGAATCTCTTCAATAGTTTCGCCATCCAGTTCTTTGCCCGCAATTTCGCCGGGAGTCAGAAATTCACCTCCGGCTAAATAACCCCCTGAAATTATAATTAAGGAATATATTCCCAAAAGGATGAAGATGATTGCTCCAATAATACGGAAGGCTTTTTTCTTTTCAATCCATCCGTAAACCGCTACAAAAACTGCGGCAAAAATAAACCACTGAGGTAAAGTATATAACAATGTGTCGTTCATCTGCTGTTGATTTAATGTGAACAAAGTTGGCATTTTTTCGCGCATGTGGAAATTTTATTTTCGGGAGGCGGCAAAAAAGTTAATTTTGGTTTTTCTTAAAAACAGAAAAAGTGAAACAACTTACAATAAATCCGAAAGCAAAAGCTTTAATATTCGACCTTGACGGAACACTCGCAGATACTATGCCTGTTCATTTTCTGGCTTATAAAAATATTTTGGTGGAATATGGAATACATTTTACCCCTGAATTGTTTGCAAAACTGGCCGGAATTCCGGCAGTTGGCACAATCGAAAAACTAAACGAGTGGTTTGGGACCAAAATGAATGCCGAAGAAGTAGGGCATTTTAAAGAGCTTGAATATGAAAAAATAATGCACAAAATGAAGCCTATAATCCCTGTAGTTGAATTGGCGAAAAAGTATCACGGAATTTTGCCAATGGCTGTTGGAACAGGCGGTTACCGGCGTTTGGCCTGGAAAACAATGGATATTCTGGGACTTGATAAATATTTTGATATTTTGGTTTCAACAGAAGATATAGCCCGCCCAAAACCTTACCCCGATACTTTTTTAAAATGTGCTGAGCTGATGGGGGTTGAACCTGCAGTTTGCGAAGTTTTTGAAGATGCCCAGTTGGGAATTCAGGCCGCAAAAACTGCCGGAATGATGGCAACTTTGGTTACTGATTTTTACGAAGTAACTGTCGGACAGGAAATATAAACAACTAAATAAGTTTATTATGAAAAAGAAATACAGGGCAATTGTAATGACATTGATTGTGATGCTTGGAAGCGTTTTAATTGCTGTGGTTGTTAATTCTTTTAAAGAGGTTGGTTACAGTAAAAAACGAAATATTACCGTCGTTTTTTATAACGTCGAAAATCTTTTCGATACAAAAAATACTCCCGGAGGAAATGATGCTGAATTTACACCGGAAGGTAAAAATGAATGGACTCAGGAGCGTTACCAAAAAAAGGTTGAGGATATTTCGAAAGTATTAGCTTCGGTAAATAAAAAAGAACTGCCCGAGTTAATTGGTTTATGCGAAATTGAAAACAGGGAAGTGCTTAACGATTTGGTAAAAACCAAATTTTTATTAGCAGGGAATTATAAAATTGAACAATTTGAAAGCCCTGATTTCAGAGGGATTGATTGTGCCTTGTTATATCGCCCTGATGAATTTAAGGTAATTAAAAGTTCGCCGGTAAAAGTTGTGTTTGACGATGATCTTACTTTCACAACCCGCGATATTCTGTATGTAAAAGGAGAAACAAACAATGGTGAGGAATTCCACATTTTCGTCAATCACTGGCCATCACGAATTGGTGGACTTGAGCAAACTGAACCAAAAAGAATCGCAGTTGCGAAGTTGCTTAAAAGCAAAATTGATTCAGTTCAAAATGTAAATCCCGATGCAAACATTCTTGTAATGGGCGATATGAATGATGAACCTTCGAATAAAAGTTTAAGTGAAATTTTGCAGGCTAAAAGTCCGGAAGTTAAAAATGTTGCTTTCGTAAACCTGATGTACCCGATTCATAACAATAAGCAAGGCTCCTACAATTATCGCGGAAACTGGAACATGCTCGACAATATTGTGGTTTCATCAAATTTACTCGACAAAAAAGGTTTTCAGTGCAAAGAAATGCAGGGTTTTGTTTTTCATGAAAAATGGATGGAGTATGAAAACAAAGGAGAAATGTCGCCAAACCGCACTTATGGTGGCCCAAATTATTACGGTGGGGTCAGCGACCATTTTCCCGTTTATGTTCTTTTAAAAAGATAAATTTTATTTGAAAAATCTTTTAAACCGTGGTTATTTACCAACCTAAATCATCGCAAATATTCTGTTCAAAAGTTTTTTCAACACTGATTTGCATCCGACCATCGCCTAATTTTTTCGATTTAACTTTTGTGTCAGGTTTTGGCTCGCCCAAATAATTACCGGTCGCATCAAACTTTGTTGAATAGGATGAATACTCCCATTCGTTTTTCCATAACAGCCGCAGTTGATAATCTTCATTTGGCAAACCGAGGTAATCCACAATTCCGCCTTTCATATTTATTTCCTGCCAGATTTCGCTATTGTTCAGTTTTACCTGTGCGCCATAAGTTGGTGCAATTGCAAGTTCCTTATTGTTTCTGCATAAAGCTTTTAAAGTAATCTGGTACTGCTGGTAACCTGCGGCCGGAGTTACGTTTACTTCATAATTTCCGCTGCAAAAACTGGCTATTTCTAATGGTGCAATCTGGTTAAACGAAGGATTATTGTTTCTGAAAACCAATTTAACTGCCTTTGAAGGAACATTTTCAACAACAAACGTTTGAGGAAAATTTCCTTTGAAACTCATTGATGTAATTAACTTGTTGTCTTTGTCGTAAACATCAGCATCAATCGAGAAACTTGAAATTACATTTGCTTTGAATGTTATACTGCTTCCGGTTTGGCACAATTCTTCCGCAGAAACTGCAGCAAGGGTATAACTGAAATTGAGTGAAGTACTTGTTAAAGTTGCACCTAATAAATTCCAGTGGTTATTTTCAAACTGAACAAATCCCAAAATCAGCGGCATAAAATCTTCGGTTTTACTGCATTTTGAAGTTATTTTTCCACCATTCAAACTGGCTACTTCTTTTGATGCCACAAGCATTTTTGTGATTGAGCCAGTTTCAAGTTTATGAAAAAGAGCATTTCTTGTACTGTTCCCAAAATTTACAACATCAACTCCTGCGGGGTAATTTGTGAATTTTGAAACCGACACTTTAATAAAATTTTCAGGGTCGTTTGAATAAGCCTGAAATGCCTCTGTTTTACTACTAAAAAGCGGAGCTCCTGATTTATCCCTGAATTTCATTAAATCGTCAATTGTAAATGAGTGGTCAATATTATAAGGAGTTTCAACAAGCAAAGATTTTAGCCCGATTGCCGGGGCCATAAAATGAAATACTGTGTCGCCATCGCCAAAATCAACGTCTCCTGTTAAATCTGTATCTTCTTCATCACTTTTTTTGGAGAGCGAAAGTTCGAAAGTTTTTATCCCCTCACTGTTTAAACTAAATCCTTTTGACAAAGTGTTGTAACCTTCAATATCAACATTCACCGAAAAATCGAAAGGCGAACCAGCAGATATTGAAATATTTGGATCAATCGTCAATTCAACCTGACCTTCACTTGTTTCGTAATTTTCATTTTTTTCTCCGGTGTACGAAACTATATCGTTCCCATTATTTCCCGAGAATTGCAGGGTAGAGTTCGCTTTTATTATTTCCCCGGTTTTTGCATCCACCAACTTAAAAGTCATTCGGGTGTGAAAGAAATTGAAATCCAGAATCACCAAATTTATATCCTCACCGTTTTCTTTGTTTTCCAGAGGGTTCGAGAAATAATCGGAACACCCTGACAATGAAATAAGTATAATGGCAAAAGAAACTAGCGCCAATTTTTTTAATTTCGATATTGTATTCATAACTGTAAGTTTTTTTGTTCAAAGTTTATTAAAAAAGTTTAACTGCAAGGTTCAATTTTAAAACCGGGTAAAATTTATATTGTTCCAGTTGACTTTCAAAAGTTTCTTTTTGTCCGTGTGCCGGATCGGCTGTTGGAGCAAGCAAACCTGTTGCTTCAATTTCTATTTCAGGCGACCCCATATAAAACATACCAACTTCGGTATTAAACACCACACGTTTTTTTTCACCGAAAAAAGCACGGAATCCAAGTCCGGCATACGGTGAAACTTTCATTCCGGGTTTTATGCTGAAATCAAAATCACCCACTTTTGATGCCGGAATTGTAATATCACCATATTCAAGGTCGCTTGCGGCATGCCCTGTAATTTTTGGGTTGAAATCATTAAAAAGGATTCCGGCGGAAACATATAAATTCCGGGTAAAATTAAAGTCCCCAAGCAATGAAATTCCGCCAGTTTTGTAGTCAAAAGTAGCATCGTAGTCAATGTCGCCTTCATTAAAACTGTAACCGGTTGAAAAATTTAATGTTTCAAAACTTGATTTGACTGTAAATCTTTTGTTGAAAATATATTTTATCTCGCCACCCCAGCCATTTGTTGATATTACACCGCCCACATAGAATCCTTTGAAATCTTCTTTATATGTTGTTGGAATTTCTTCCTGGGCATTGCCCTGTAAATAAATGCCAGCTAGGAAAATTATTAGAAAAAGGGTGGTTATTTTTTTCATACACAATGAGTTTTAATGAATAATGCGTCCAAACATTGATGACAAATGTACAATTCTGAATAAAAAAAAATTGATTTTTTATAATTATTTTTCATTTCAAACCTGATTTCTTTTTTCTGAATCAGTTCATTAGTTTTGTAAAATGAAGTATAAAGTTGTTTCAGATTACAAACCTACCGGCGATCAACCGGAAGCAATCAATCAGTTGGTTGAGGGAATTGAGCGGGGCGACCGTTTTCAAACTTTGCTTGGAGTTACCGGCTCGGGTAAAACATTTACCGTAGCAAACGTAATTGAACGGGTTGAACTGCCTACCCTGGTTTTGAGTCACAATAAAACTTTGGCCGCGCAACTTTACAGCGAAATGAAACAGTTTTTCCCCGAAAATGCTGTTGAATATTTTGTTTCTTATTACGATTATTACCAGCCGGAAGCTTATTTGCCAACAACCGACACTTACATTGAAAAAGATCTTTCAATAAATAAAGACATTGAAAAACTGAGGCTGAGCGCAACTTCTGCTTTACTTTCGGGCCGGCGCGACGTGATTGTTGTTTCGTCCGTTTCGTGTTTGTATGGAATCGGTAATCCCGAGGATTTTCATGCCAATGTTACCAGTGTAAAAGTGGGCGAAAAAATCCCAAGAAATGCAATGCTGCGAAAATTGGTGGATGCCCTGTATTCGCGAAGTGAAATTGATTTTCAGCGCGGAAATTTCAGGGTAAAAGGCGATACCGTTGATATTTTTCCGGCTTATGCTGATGAAGCGATACGTATTGTTTTTTTTGGTGATGAGATTGAAGAAATTTCGGCATTTGATCCTGTTTCGGGGCAAAGACTGAGGAATATGGATGAGGCAGTTATTTATCCCGCCAATATTTTTGTAACCACCAAAGAGCGAATGAATTCAGCTATTCGGAATATCCAGGATGATTTGGTTGCACAGGTTGAATACTTTAAGGAGATTGGAAAACCACTGGAAGCCAAACGTATTTTGGAGCGAACTGAATTCGACATGGAAATGATGCGTGAATTAGGTTATTGCCCGGGCATCGAAAACTATTCACGGTATTTTGATGGCCGAAAACCCGGGACACGACCGTTTTGTCTGCTCGATTATTTTCCTGACGATTTTTTGTGTGTTATCGATGAAAGTCATGTTACAATTTCGCAAATCCGTGCTATGTATGGTGGTGACAATTCACGCAAAATGAACCTCGTGGAATTTGGCTTCAGGTTACCTGCTGCAATTGATAACCGCCCGTTAAAATTTGAGGAGTTTGAAAGTGTTGTAAACCAGATAGTTTATGTGAGTGCAACTCCTGCTGATTATGAACTTGAAAAATGCGAAGGAGTTGTGGTTGAACAAATTATCAGGCCAACCGGTTTACTCGATCCGCAAATCGACGTTCGTCCAAGTGCCAATCAAATTGACGATTTAATGCACGAAATCAATCTTCGCGTCGAAAAAAATGAACGCGTTTTGGTTACTACTTTAACAAAGCGCATGGCCGAAGAATTATCGAAATACCTGGTAAATATGGGGGTAAAAACCCGTTATATTCATTCTGATGTGGATACAATGGAACGGGTGGAAATAATGGAACAACTGCGAAAAGGTGAATTTGATGTGCTGGTTGGAATTAACCTTCTGCGCGAAGGTTTGGATCTGCCGGAAGTTTCATTGGTTGCAATTCTGGATGCTGACAAAGAAGGTTTTCTGCGTTCAGAACGCTCACTCACGCAAACCGCCGGCCGTGCTGCCCGAAACCTCAACGGTATGGTAATAATGTATGCCGATAAAATTACCAACTCGATGCAAAAAACCATCGATTCAACAAACTACCGACGCGAAAAACAGTTAAAATACAACATTGAAAACAATATTACGCCTACACAAATTATTAAACCAACCCGCGAAATAATCGGATATCAATACCGAAGTGACAAACAAACGGAATACGCCGGTGGAGCTATTATACCTGATATTGCTGCCGATCCGGTTATCCAATACATGAGCGTTGAAGATTTGGAAAAAACCATCGAAAAAACAAAAAAACAGATGAAAGCTGCTGCCAAAGAGCTTGATTTTGTTGAAGCAGCACGTTTGCGCGACGAAATGTTTGCGTTGCAGAATTTGTTATCAGAAAAGAAGAATGTAAAGAAATAATATGTTTATTTAAATTCAGCCCTTCAACCCTTCAGTTTCTCAATCATTTTAAAATTAAGTGTAATTTTACGCCCGATTATTTTGAAAAGATGAAGGAACTTGCTTTAAAAATATACGCGCTCTCGCAGGAATTGATTTTAAATCCACGTGCTTTTTGGCGTCTATATGCTGACAAAAAGGAAAGCCGGGATGAACTTTTTAAAAACCTGCTGTTACCACTTTTAGCAGCAGTTTCTCTGGCTGTTTTTCTTGGCGAATTTTTCCGCAGCGACTATTTTCGGATTTGGGTTGCCGCACTTTGGGTTATCCGTGAGGTAGCCTTGTTTGCAGCGCTTTATTTTGTTGGCGTGTACGGAACAAACGAATTGATTAAATTTTTTGGCTACGAAGAAAAAACAGAGGTATTGGAAAAACTTGTTGCCTATTCTTTGGTGCCTTTCCTGCTGGTTTCAATTGTTACAGGATTTTTCCCGTTTTTCTATTTTCTTGATATTTTCGGGATTTATGGTTTTTACATTTTTTTAATGGGCGGAAGAAGGTTGCTCCAATTCCCGAAAGAACAACGCGACAGTTTAATTCTGAAAATTATTGCCGCCAATTGGATTATTTTCGGCATATTGAGCTTTTCAACAGCAAAATTGTTAATGTTACTTGATTAATGACGCATCGAACTTCAGATATAAAAATTAAAAACCGGAGGGTAACTTTTGAATTCGAACTCATCGAAAAATGGATTGCCGGGATAAAACTAACAGGTACTGAAATTAAATCGATACGCGGAGGAAAAGTAAATCTCACCGAATCGTACTGCCAGTTTTTTGGTGGCGAATTGTATGTGAAAAACATGCACATTTCGGAGTACGATTTTGGAACTCATAACAACCACGAAGCCCGCCGCGACCGCAAACTCCTGCTCAACCGAAAAGAACTTACCAAACT
>DAOPKR010000153.1:0-9306 GCA_035391305.1 Draconibacterium sp. | reverse complement strand
ATTGGAGTATTCAGTAAAATAATCAAAACAGTTGTCACAAAATATATAATCAAATTGGTTACAAAAATTTCGGCATTCCAACCCGGTAAATGCAAAACTAATCCAATCAGAAGTCCCAAAATTAAGTTTGATATTACAAGGGCAATGCACCACAAAATGTAGTAAATAAACTTGGCATTTATAATTTTTGCCCTTGAAATGGGTAATGAAAGCAAATCTTTTGCAGTACCGTCGGAATATTCTCTTCCAAACAACCAGCTGATAACAAAGCCAAAAATTAAAACCCCGCCAACGCCAACTGCCTGCGACAGAAGTCCTAAGTAAGAATTCCAATTGGCTTCAAATGACAATAATGTTGCTTTTGCCTGAAAAGCTCCCGAAAGACCTTCTGTACCATTATCCTTCATCAAAAACATAAACACCCCGCCAAACAAAGGAGCAAGCGAAAAAGCTATAAAAGTAACAAGGGTAATTGTTGAATGTCTGTTTTTTGTTATTTCAGCTTTGAAGGCCTGCCATTGCTGTTTCATTTGTCAATGTTTTAACTTTTAATCATTCTAAGAAAATATGCTTCCAGATCTTCTTCAAAAACAGAAATCATTTTTGGCGGCACATTATGTTTTACCAATAAAGCTGATATTAATTCAGGTTGTTGAATGGCATTACTTTCGGTCGATTCTATTAACCCGTTTCCGTTTATTGATGCTTTAAAACCGTTGTCTTTCAGTATTTGCAGGGCTTTCTGATTTTCATTTGTATTAATACAAAGCTTTTTGATTATCTGATCTTCCAGTTCGTTTGTGTTAATTTCCTTTATCAGCTTTCCTTCATGCACAATTCCAATACGGGTTGCAACTTTCGAAATTTCAGATAAAATGTGGCTCGACAGGAAAATTGTTGTATTATGATTTTTTACAAGATCTTTAAGAAATTCTCTGACTTCGACTATTCCTGCCGGGTCCAAACCATTAATTGGTTCATCAAGAATTAATAATTTCGGATTATGAAGCAACGCTTTTGCTAATCCCAGTCTTTGGTTATTTCCCAATGATAAATGTTTTGCCTTTTTGTTTTTATACTGGTCAAGTTGCAGGACACTGATGATTTTATCGATTTGATTTCTGTCATTGAGTCCACGAAGCTGATAAAATACCTCCAGATTTTCTTTGACGGTTAAATTTGGATATGAATATGGCGTTTCCACTAAATACCCTACCTCGTTCCAAATATCAGAACCTTGTTTTGCGTTTTGTCCAAACAAAGAAACCGAACCTGAATCAGGGTTAATCATTCCAAGTAACAACCTGATCAGCGTAGTTTTCCCGGCACCGTTTAATCCCAAAAATCCGTAAATTTCACCTTCTCTGACGTTAATTGAAATATGGTCAACAGCATTTGTATCTCCGAATGTTTTGGTAAGATCATATGTCTGAATAATATTCATATTTTACTTCTCAAACGCAGTAAGAGCTGATTCGCTGTAAATTATTCAATTATGTATTGTTTAAATCCTTCCGACATGTAAACCTGGTTTTCACCTTTTTCATCGGCATAAATAAAAAATACCTCAATTTCAGGTACTTTTTTGGCTACTTCAATCCCCGCTTCCAAACCCAAAACCATAAAAGCAGTTGCAAATGCATCGGCAGTCATGCAATTATTTGCAATTACCGATGAACTTAAAATGCTGTGTTGCAACGGGTAACCCGTTTTTGGATCGATTGTGTGTGCGTATTTTTTCCCGTCTTCAACATAAAAATTACGGTAATTGCCCGAAGTTGCCAATCCGTGATCGGTAAGTTTTACTTTCGCTTCTAAACCCGAACTTCCAAAAAGAGCTTCTTCGTCAGGTTTGTTTATACCGATTGTCCAGGTTTTTCCACGTTCGTTTATTCCTTTTGCTGCAACTTCGCCGCCAATTTCAACCATGTAGTTTTTACAGCCTTTTTTGGCAAGGAAATTCCCGATTAAATCGCTTGTGTAACCTTTTGAAATAGCACTCATATCAATCTTGATATCTGGGTCTTCCTTAATAATTTTCCCATCCTCAAGCTTAATTTTCTGATAACCGGTTATTTGAAGTAAACTGTCCACTTTTTCCTGTGTCATATGTTTTTTTCTTTCGGGACCAAATCCCCAGGCATTTACCATTGCACCGGCAGTAATATCAAAAGCTCCGTTTGTTAACTCCGAAACTTCTATTGATTTATTGAAACAGGTGATAAATTCCGGTGTCAATTCTGTTGGTATGTTATCATTTATTTTTGAAATTACCGACTCCTTTTCATAAGTAGAAAATACCAGAGTGTATTCGTTAAATTTCTGTGTAATTTCTTCCTGAAAGTCTTTCCCGTTTGGGCTTTCATAAGTAATTGAATACGTTGTTCCATAAATCATTCCTTTGTTGTAAATGTATTTTGATGGAGAATTTGTACACGCGTTAACCGCAAATAGTGTAACTACAAAAAAGAGTGTGTATTTTTTCATTTTCAGAATATTTTAAAGTGTTCAAAATTAAGAAATATAACCGGTTTTGAAGTTGAAGATTGTGAATGTATTTGTTGCTGATTTTTGGTTTATTGTTTCGCTTGTCGTATTTTCATTCCGTAATAACAGTTTCAGCGAAGGCAATTAGAAATTAAAAATTTAATAAGATGAAGAATTTACTCAGTACAAATATCAATCTCAAATCTTTGGATCTTATCTTGTTGTTGGTAAGAATTACAGTAGCAGCTTTTATGCTTACACACGGATATCCTAAGTTGATGAAACTATTGGCCGGAGGTGAAATCATGTTTGCCGATCCGTTTGGTTTAGGCATGACTTTTTCGCTTGTATTAGCTGTTTTTGCTGAGTTTTTTTGTTCCATTTTGGTTGGATTTGGACTTGGTACACGGTTGGCAACTATTCCTTTAATCGTAACAATGTCGGTGGCGGCGTTTATCGCTCACGGTCCCGACCCTTTCGGTAAGAAAGAACTTGCTTTAATGTATCTGATAATTTACATTTTTCTTTTATTTACGGGCAGTGGAAAGTTTTCTATTGATTATTTTATCTCACGAAAATCATAATATAAAAGATTCAACTTCGGAAATTATCAAAATAAATTCAGTTTAAAATGAAAATAGCATTGTTGGGAACAGGGTTAATTGGCACATTTTATACAATGTCGCTGCAGGGAATGCGCAGCCGGGACGAGGTGGTAATTGTTTATTCGCGATCTGACGAGAGGGGAGAAAAATTTGCAAAGGAAAACAACATACCAAAATGGACTACAAATCTGAAGGAAGCAGTTTCTTTAAAAGAGGTTGACGTTGTTGTGGTTGGATTACCGAATAATCTGCATAAAGAAGCCATTTTTGCTGCTGCAGATGCAGGAAAAGCAGTTTTATGCACAAAACCGCTTGCACGAAATGCGGAAGAAGCCTGGGAGATTTTGCAAAGAGTGGAAGAAGCCGGGGTTTTTCACGGATACCTTGAAGATTTGGTTTATACACCAAAACATTTAAAAGCACATGCTTCGGTTGAAAATGGCGCTATCGGTAAAGTTCTTTGGGTTCGTTCCCGCGAAGCGCATCCCGGTCCGCACAGCGACTGGTTTTGGAATCCTGAAATTTCAGGTGGTGGTGCAATTATCGATTTGGGTTGTCATTGTATCGAAATTGGCCGGAGTTTTATTGGGAAGGACATTCGCCCCATTGAAGTTGTTTGCTGGGCTGACACTCAGGTAAAACCAATTGATGCTGAAGACCATGCAATTGGTTTGGTGCGTTTCCAAAATGGCGCAATCGGGCAATTTGAAGTAAGTTGGTGTTTTCGTGGTGGAATGGAATTGAAGGATGAAGTTGCAGGTGTTGACGGTTCAATCCGAATAGACAATTTTTTGCGCACAGGTTTTGAAATGTTCTCGGCTCCCGGCAAAAAAGGTTACGTGGCCGAAAAAGCTGAAACCGATACTGGCTGGTTGTTTCCGGTTGGCGACGAAGTTCACGAACTGGGTTACAACCACATGTTTACGGATATGTTTAACGCCATTGAAACAGGCAAAAATCCTGTCGAAAGTTTTTACGATGGTTACGTGGTAAATGCGATTATGGATGCTTGTTACCTTTCGGCAAAAACAAAAAAATGGGAGCCGGTTGAACTAAAAGAATGGCGGGGAAAAAATGAAGTTGAGCCACTTTCAGCGTTTGTTGAATACGATGAAAACCACTGGCTTGTTAAGAAAGAAACACTACCCGACGGTCGTAAAAAAGTGATTCTGAAAATAAAAAGTTCAGGAGAGATAATCGAAAAAGTAGATTAAAAAGTATGTTGAAAACACTCCGGAAACTAGTGTCAGCCATTTTCATTATTTCAAATGCCGGAATAATTTCAGCGCAAAATGAAGTTTATTCAGGTTTAAATCAATTTGAAGCAGAAGAGGTTGACAATAGTTTTTTCAGGAACGATAAATTCTGGAGAGGAGCCGACGGTGCAGCAACAATTGATCTCGAAAACGGCAAAGTTTTATGGCTGTTCAGTGATACTTTTATCGATACCGCCGGCACCGGTTTACGTTCAAATTCTATTATGATTAATAATTCTTTGGCAATACAGGACGGAAATGAATTGGGAAAATCAAAACTTTCGTTTTTCTGGAAAAGGACGAATAATCAGCCAAAATCGTTTTTTGAATTACCGGGAAAAACATGGTTTTGGACAGGACATGGAATTGTGTTAAACGGCAAACTTGTAATTTTTTTGTTTGAAGAAAAATCAACGACAGAAGGACTTGGTTTTGAAACTGTTGGCTGGACAGTGGCAATTATTGACAACCCGAATGATGACCCTGCGAGTTGGGATATAAAATATGTAAAAGGCCCCGAAACTTTTGGTGTAATCGTTGGCTCTTCAGCGGTTTTAAAAGACAGTGGTTATGTTTATGCTTTCGGGGTAAAAGAACCGGGGACACACGAAACCTATTTATTGCGGTTTGAAAATGATAAATTGGAAAATGGCGATTTGTCAGGAATGGAGTGGTGGGTTGATAATGCATGGACAACAAATGTTTACATGGAACCAAAACAGGCTGCACTATTCAGCGGACAAACTGAGTTTTCTGTTCATTACGACAAGGAAACAGGAAAATTTATACAAATCCAGACGTATGGTTTTGGAGTGTCTTCAGTTGGGTATCGTTTTGCCGATCAATTACAGGGACCGTGGTGTGAGCCGGTTATTTTTTTTACCCCAGATTTGAACCATGAAAAAGAATTTAATTACACAGCAAATGCACATCCTGAACTGGAATCAAAAGAATTGTTGATTACCTACAACATTAATAATTTTGATTTTAGTCGGCTGGTTAATGATGAATCCATTTATTTCCCGCGAATTGTAAAGCTGAAAATCAATCAGTTCAAACATCAATAATTCCTTTCGAAACTACAATTCTAACCAAAGTTGCGGTGTTTTTTGCATTGAATTTCAGTAATAAATTTTTACGGTGGCTGTCAACAGTAAATGTGCTGATGAAAAGTTGATCAGCAATTTCGTGGTTTGTCAATCCTTCGGCAATAAGCTTTAATATTTCGCTTTCGCGTTTTGTAATCATTGGTAAATCGCTGCTTTCCAGCGAAATGCCTTTCATCAGATCTTTCACACCTTTTCCAAGGTACAATGTTTTTCCGTTCAGAACCTGACGGATACCTTCAATTATATCATCAACATCCGAAGATTTTAAAATAAAGCCATCTGCTCCATTTTCAAGCATTTTTTCAACTACATGCCGTTGGGCAATTGTAGTAATGGCAAGTATTTTTTGTGAGGGAAACCTTGATTTGGCAATTTTGCAAAATTCAACGCCGTTCATATCGGGCAGGCTGATATCGAGAAGTATTAAGTCGAATGTATTTCCGTTCAGATAAGCCAATCCGTTTGAAGCATTCTGGGCATGCAGGCATTTTATATTCAGATCCGAGCCGGAAATAATTCGTTCCAGACTTTCGCTCACTATAGGGTGGTCTTCTACTATTAAAATAAGTTTCGACATAGGCAGTTGATAAAAAAGATTTTGCCCGAAGTTATAAAAAATTCAATTATTCATTTTGTCACCTTTCCGGGTTCAGTTATGATGCAGAACCTTCTGTTAAATACAGGTTTGTTAAGTCAAACAACGGTTTTTTCTAATCGCTATCATTAGTATTTAATTTTATATTGAAAATTCATCAGGAAATTGTATTTTCCATCATAAATATTAAATTATAAAAAAGAGTATAAATGAAAAATCTGAATTGGCAAAAATCGGTTTTACTCGGGATTTCTATAATTATTGCCGGTTTTTTTATTGGCAACATGCACAAAACCGGGAAGAAGTATGACCATTATGTTGAAGTGAAAGGACTTTCGGAGCGCGAAGTAAAAGCAGATCTGGCGGTTTGGCCACTTAATATCACAATTTCCGGCAACGATTTAGGGCAGTTAAAACAGGAGATAGAAAATCAAAACAAGCAGGTTTATGATTTTTTTATCAATCAGGGTTTTTCAAAGGACGAACTGACGGTTGGCAGCACAAATATCAACGATGCCCTGGCTGACATGTACAATCAGAATGCACGTAACAACGAATTCCGGTATTTGGCAAAATCTGATTTCACGATAAGAACAAACAATATTGAACGTTTGCAAAATGCTTTATCAGAGTCACTTGAACTTGTGTCGAAGGGAATTTTGCTGGGGTCAAAAAACACGTGGCGACCTATTGAATATATTTTTACCGGGCTGAACGAATTAAAACCATCGATGATTGAAGAATCAACAAAGAATGCCCGCGAAGTTGCCGAAAAATTTGCCCACGATTCTGATTCAAAGGTTGGCGGAATCAGAGTGGCGAGGCAAGGTTTGTTCTCCATCTCCGATCGCGACGAAAATACACCGCAAATAAAAATAGTCAGGGTAGTTTCTACAATAGAATTTCAGTTGGAAAATTAAAAGGGATAACCGTTTTACCAGATAAATTTAAACAGAGCGATTGATCTTACTGTGAAATTTTTACCGGTTTGATTTTTAATATTATTTCAAAAACTCAATTTAATGATACCGAAAACTAAGTTTACTATTCTGCTTGCGTTTCTTCTTTTTACAAATTGTGGGCAGCAAAAGCCAATTGTAAATAATGTTGATGAAATAAAAGCCTACAACCTCGATTTTAACTGGGGTGATGGCGGGCCAAATGCCTTTGCAGCGCCTGGTTTATGGGCCGATGCATCTCCTGAGGAACATATAAAATGGTATAAGGATTTAGGTGTAAATACAATACAAACCTTCATAGTTTCATGTAATGGATATGCCTGGTATAAAAATGGTGTTGTACCTGAACAACCGGGTTTGAAATATGATTTTTTGCCGGAAATGGTGCGATTGGGGCACAAAGAGGGTATAAAAGTAATGGGTTATTTATGTATCGGTTCAAATGTTCGCTGGGGTTTGGAAAACCCTGATTACAGTTATGGAATACCCGCAGACCGCCACATTCCGTTTACACAGAAATACCTTGGTTATTTGGATACTTTAATCCGCGAATCGGTAGCAAAAACCGGAATTGACGGTTTTATGATTGATTGGTTTTATCAACCCAACCGAAGTAGTAATAACGGAAAATGGCTTGACAGTGAAAAAATACGGTTCGAAGAATTGATGGGAAAACCTTTCCCGGGTGAAGAAAACCTTTCTGAGTTTGAATATATTGAATACAGTCGCAAGGCAATTGAAGCATGCTGGAATGTAATTCATACTGCAGCTAAAGAAACAAATCCCGATTGTATCCTTTGGCTCACCTGTTTTGATATCACTCATCCTCACATTGTAAATTCAAAAATGTTCCAGGAAATCGACTGGCTGATGAACGAAGAGGGCGACATGAACAAAATTGATTCGATTAAAAATATGGTTGGCAAAAATACGCGCTTGATAACCTGTTTGGCCAACTGGAATAAAAAAGACGCAAAAACTGTTGTTGCTGATGCTGTGAAAACCGGAGTAGGCTTGTATGGTTTTGTTAAACCTGATAGTACATCGCTTTTGCCGCCAATTGCACATTATCTTTCCCAGCCAATCGACAGTTTCACCGGAGACAACCGCAATATTGCAACATTGGCCAGAGTTTACAATAATTTATCACCGGATTATTTGAATAAGGAAAAGTAAATTGTGTTTGGTTTCAGGTTTCAAAATTTTATAGCACAAATATTTTTGAAAAAGCATAAATAATACTTTAGAAGTAAATTTTATGTTGTAACTGAATTTGTGATAGTTACATGTTGGTGTTTACATCATTCTTATTCTAAACTGCAAAAAACGATGGTTTTGTTTAAGAAATATAAAGCGTTGTTTAAACAAAATACAAATTTGTCTGTTTATAAATTCGATATATTAAAATAGGAAACATTTTCCGATAGCGGAAACAAAACACGAAAGCTATGAAAGACGAATTAGTTTTAACAAAAGTAAATGGGAAGATCAATGGAAACGCCAAAAATAATGGCAACGGCCATGGTAGGATAGAGATAAAGGATTTCGAGTTATTTGGAGATAATCATATTGGTACTTCAATTGAAACACCAATGCGTGATGGTGCATTCGATTTATCGGACGAAGAAAAAATGGTTATCATCGAAGATAAATTCCGCGATATAATGGAAACGATGGGTTTGGATTTAACTGACGACAGCTTGCGTGGAACACCACATCGTGTAGCCAAAATGTTCATCAAAGAAGTATTTTACGGATTAAATCCAGCTAACAAGCCGAAAATTTCAGTTTTCGAAAATAAGTTTAAATACAACGAAATGTTGGTTGAGAAAAACATAAACATGAACTCAACCTGCGAGCATCATTTTTTGCCGATAGTTGGAAAGGCGCATGTTGCCTACATTTCCAACGGTGAGGTAATTGGGTTAAGCAAAATTAACCGCATTGTTGATTATTATGCCCGTCGGCCACAGGTTCAGGAAAGGTTGACTGTTCAAATATCAAACGAACTGAAATCGATTTTAAAAACTGAAGATGTTGCAGTTGTGATTGATGCAAAGCATATGTGTGTTTCTTCACGCGGAATTCAGGATGAAAGCAGCAGCACGGTAACTGCTGAATATTCAGGCAAGTTCAAAGAGAAATCAGTTAGAGATGAATTTTTGAGATATCTGGAATTGTAGAAAGTACCAAAATTGATGGCATTTGGACAATAAGAAATTTTGAATGTACTCGTTTCTGCTTCGTTAGGTTTTTGAGTTATTAAATAAATGAAATTTGTAAACTGCGGAATTT
>DAOPKR010000152.1:0-9450 GCA_035391305.1 Draconibacterium sp. | reverse complement strand
CAATTCCCCGACAATAAGATTGAAATTCTTTCAGGAGAAAATATGGAATCAACAGTTCTGCATTTTGCCGTTTTAAAAAATCCAGTTTCCAAAATAGTACTTTTAAATCCTTTGCAAACGAATACCGATCTTGTTAAAACTGAATATTATGATCCGAAACCGGCATTTAACATGGTTCCCGGAAGTTTTTCCTTTTATGATTTTAATGACCTTGTGAAAACTTTACCTGCCAATTCAGTCAAATTCTTTACACCTGAAAAAGGTACTGAAATTTTAAAATATCTCAATCTTGATTAAAAGGCCT
The DNA here is from genome assembly GCA_035391305.1 of Draconibacterium sp. GTDB lineage: Bacteria > Bacteroidota > Bacteroidia > Bacteroidales > Prolixibacteraceae > Draconibacterium. The sequence continues at coordinate 9,146 of DAOPKR010000152.1, read as the reverse complement.
TGATCAGTTTACAACTTTTTCTCTTCTGTGGGTTTCCCTCTCCACCAACTGGCAAGTACAGAACCGGTAATATTCATTAGCGGGCCAAAAATGGCAGGAGCTAAGCCGACCGTAGCAATTTTTCCCATTTGGAGCGCCAGCCCCGAAGCCAGCCCACCATTTTGCATTCCAACTTCAAGAGCAATGGTTCGCCGATCCTTTTCGGGCATGCCAAACAACCACGAAACTCCGTAACCAAGCGAGTATCCGGCAACATTGTGCAACAAACTTGTTACCAAAAGCAAAGCGCCAACCTGCAAAAGACTGTTACGACCGGCAGCGGTTATAATGGTTATTATCACGGCAATTCCAACCATCGATAACATGGAAAGGATTTTTTCCATCAATCGTTTGTCGCCTTTCAAAAAATGGCGAAGAACAATAGCACCAATCATTGGAAGAAAGAAAAACCATCCCAACGATTTTGCCATTGCAACGGCAAATGCATCAAAACCGGCATGTTTAGCTTTCAGAAATACGAGATTGGTTAACAGGATGATAACGAAAAATATGCTGAGCTGGCTAATTTTAGTTCGAAGTTTTTCATTCCCCGAATTAAAAAGATTGAAAATAAAACCTGCAACAATCGGAAGTATAATCATATTTAATATGTCGAGCATCATATTCCAGAAATTAACTTCAATAAATTGCCCACCGAGAATTTTCATCAGAAAAGGGGTAATAATTGGCGAAAGTAATGTTGAAATAGCACCGATGGTGACAGCCAAAGCCAGATTTGCACGCGCGATATACGACATTACGTTCGAAGCCAGTCCGCTGGGAACACAACCAACCAAAATAATTCCGGCTGCAATTTCGGGCGGAAAATCGAAAATCAGTGAAATCAGGTAAGCCACAACAGGCATTATTAGAAACTGTGCACTAACCCCAATAATTACTCCTTTAGGCATTTTAATTACTCCCGTAAAATCGTTCATACTCATTTGCGACCCCATACCAAACATGATGATTTGCAACAGCGGAACAATTAAAACTTTAAACTGAAAATTCCCGACGGAGCTGAAATACTGCGGATAATACATCGAAGCTGCAACAGCCGTGAAAATCCAGATTGTGTATGAAAAACTTTTAAAAGCTGAAAAACCACGCACTGCAATTGCCAGACTTAAAAAGGAAGCAATGAGCAACGGACCACTTTTGTCAATTTTACCGGAAAATGCGTAGAATAAAAAAAGTGTTAAAAAAATCAGGGATAAAACCAGAAGGATTTTGAAACCGTTTAATTTTTTCATGAAGTAGCAGTTTGTAGTTATTTTGGAAATAAAGGTTGATTCGAGAAGATCGTATTAAAAAGAGAGAACCTCCTGCGATTTAACAATTGTTTTCAATTCTCCTGATGATATTATGAATTTAACTCCAGGTTCTGTCATGCGAACGTTTTTCGTTCCATTCATCTGTTGGTGCGAAAAAGCTTTTATCCTTTGCATTTAAATGTTCTTTAACAACGTCTTCGTTCAACTCAATTCCTAATCCGGGAGATTCGGGAACCGGAGCAAAACCTTTTTTGATGATTGGATTTCCGTCGGTCATTTTCACCAAACTTTCCCACCAGGGCAAATCTACCGAATGATGCTCAAGCGCCAAAAAGTTTTGAGTTGCCGCTGCACAATGCACATTGGCCATAAACGAAACAGGAGTTCCGGCCTGATGCAATGCCATTGCTACGCCATGTTCTTCTGCATAATCACCTATTTTCTTGGTTTCCAAAAGTCCGCCGGAAGATGCCAGATCGGGGTGAACAATATCAACCGCATGATTATCAATGAGGGGTTTAAAATTTTGCAGCAGATAAATATCTTCGCCGGTAGTAGTTGGTGTTTCAAGTGCATCGGTAATGGTTTTCCACTGTTCGGTATATTCCCATGAAACAATATCCTCCAGCCAGGCCAGGCGGTACTTTTCAATAGCCTTTCCTAGCCTGATGCCATTATTTAAATCGAAATGTCCGTAATGGTCGGTCGAAATCGGGATATCCCAGCCAATATGTTCGCGGGTATGTTCGGCAATTTTACAAAGTTCTTCCAGTCCCTTATCTGTTATTTGAATTTGCGTAAACGGGTGTTTTGTATTGCCATATCCCATGTAATCTCTCAGGTCGTATTGGCCGGAAGCACCGTCCCAAAATTCGTGGTTTACCAAAGCTCCCGGAATATCCTTTAACGAATTGATAGATAAATCCATTTTCAACCAGGTGTAACCCTGCTCCTCAATCCGATACCTGATTCGTTCCGTTTGTTCATCATGAGATCTTCCTTCAGGAGTATCCGCATATAATCTGATACTATCGCGATATTTTCCTCCCAGTAACTGATAGGCCGGAACTCCGTATGCTTTTCCCACGATATCCCAAAGTGCCATTTCAACAGCGCAAACACCGCCCGCCTGACGTGCCTGTCCACCAAATTGTTTTATAATCTTGAAAATCATTTCAACATTACAAGGGTTCAGACCAAGAATGCGGCTTTTTAACATTAATGCGTACCGGACATCAGCGCCATCGCGTACTTCGCCCAAACCGTAAATTCCCTGGTTTGTATCAATACGGATTATGGCAGTTTGGCCAAGAACTGTTGTTACAGCATAACGCATGTCAGTTATTTTTAAATCAGATGGACTGGATGCCCTCGAAACGCCCGATGTTGTTTGAGCAATTGTATCTTCAACTGACATGCCAAGCAATCCGCCAATTGCAATACCACCTATAGCGGTTTTTTTGAGAAAATTTCGCCGGCTACTACTTGTTGCCGGATTTGCTATCTCAGCTAAAACATTTTCTTTTTGAGCTGATTCCCGCACCTTATTCTGATTAGCGATTTGCTGTATTATACTTTTCATGATTGATATGTTTCGTTGTTAATCAGTAATTTCTTTCTTTCATATAATTATCCAGTTCCTCTTTCGACATTGGCAATTTTCCGGGGTAATTATTTAACCAGTTCAGAAAATCCTTTTTGATTTCTTCACTCCATTCGCTGTCGATTTCGCCGGCGAGGTATTTTTTTTCTTTGAGACGCTGGTGGCCAAATTCATCACGAAGGGCTGTTACTTCAGAAGTAATTACAAGATCTTCAACTAAATAAGCTGGAATAAAAATTACACCATATTTTTTTGCAAGAACAACATCGCCTGGTAAAACAGTAGCCCGGCCAATTCGGATTGGTGCGTTGATTGAAGTGAGCATCATTTGTTGAATATATGAAGGGTCAGATCCCTTAATCCATCCATTAAAACCTTTAATTTCAGACAGTCCTTCCTGATCACGAACCGAACCGTAGAATATCACTCCACGTTGAGATTTTGCATAAATCGAATTTCCAAGATTATCGCCAATTAAAGTACCATCGGCAATTTTATCATAACTGTCGGCAACGTAAACATCACCATTTTGTAAAATATCAATGGGCCACGAATTTGTTCCTCCTTTTTGCCCCCTGTTTTCAGCAATACCTTGTTCTTTAATCTGTTTTTCCAAATCGGGACGAAGCGGCATATATTGTGCAGTTACAACGCGACCGGTCATCGGTTCTTCAGGGTTTATAATCGTCCAGTCGCCTTCAAACTGGTTTTGAAACCCTTTGTTACGCAAAACTCCCCAGGCTTCTTCAATCGAAATATTCTTTAACCTTTCAAGAATTGAATCGGGTACTTTTGGCCTCCCGTCAGGAAAACGTTCTCCTTTCCACTGAGAAGTTAAAATTTTAATATACTCCGGTGAAGAACCTACACGCTGTGCATTTACAATAAAACTGCAAAGGAAAATTGCAGAAATAAGAAATCCCTTTTTTATCATAACGAAATAGTTTAGTTTTTAATTATTAAAGTTGGTTTTGCAATTTAACAATCCATATTCACATTCAACATTTTTTATTTCAAAAAAAGTTAAGTGAATTTTATATGAGATCAAAATTTTATTGCATTGAGCAGACAGGAAATATTTTCTGGTGAAAATTAACTTAAAAAAAGGGAGACCCTATCAAAATAGTCTCCCTGAATACAAAAGAAATTTTACTAAAACTCATTGACTATTTGTAAATTTCTTCTTCTTTTTGGTAACCTTCGGAAACAACAGTAAGTTTAAGGTTTTCGCGATTAACAATAACTCCTTCATGAAAAACTGAAGGCACAAGTACTTCTCCATTGCTGATTGTTTCAAACGTCCGTTCGCTTTCTTCTCCTCTTCCCAATTTTACAGCGAGCTCGGCAGCAGTTGAAGCAAGTTTTTCATACGGTTTGTAGATTGTGCAGGTTTGATGCCCGGCAACAATCTCCTGGAGATTTACAAGATCCGCATCCATTCCGGCAATTAAAACTTTATGTTCCATCTGCGATTCTGATAATGCTCTGATCACGCCCATTGCAATTGCATCATTTCCTGCAATAATTGCATCAACATCCTTGTTTGTTTTTAAAATTGTTTTTGTTTGTTCATATCCTTCATTTTCGCCCCATTCATCAGTAAATTCGTTATAAATAATTTTAATATCACCTTTTTCAACTAATGGTGCCAGTTCATTCATTTGACCGAGATATAAAAATTTACTGTTATTGTCTCCCTTTGCACCACCAATAAGTGCATATTTCCCAACAGGCTTGATTTTAGTTAAATAACCGGCTTGCATTTCACCAATTTCAACATTATCTGTTGAAACATAATAATCAAGCTTGCAGTTTTTTATTAACCTGTCATACGAAATTACCTTCACATTGCGGGCATGTGCTTCATTTACAATTTCGGCAGCTGCAAACTGGTCAACCGGGACCACTACCAAAACGTCAACACCGTTGGCGAGCAGTTGTTTTGCCTGTTCGAGTTGTTTGCCGGCATCGTTTTCGGCAGTTTCAACTTTTACAGTTCCTCCAAGTTCCTGAACTTTTTCGACAAAAAAGTCCCTGTCTTTTTCCCACCGTTCATTATCAAACGAATGAATTAACAAACCAATTTCTACCGATTTGTCTTGATCTTTATTACAAGCATTCAATAAAAAAGCAGAAAGAAAAACTAACGTAAAAAGTTTAATTGGATAATTCATAATATTGATTTTAGTTTTGTCTAATTCAACTTACGAATTATATAAGAAAAGGGTTTTAAATAAAACTTATGATTTACAGTTTAACAATTATACTTGCCGATTTGACTTAACAAAAGAACCTCAAAAATTTTGAATTTCAGTATAAAGCTGCTGAATTGGTAAACCCATAACATTGTAAAATGAACCTTCAATATGTGTAATTCCGATATATCCAATCCACTCCTGAATTCCATAAGCACCCGCTTTGTCATACGGTTTGAATTCAGAAACATAATATTCGATTTCATTTAATGACAGTTGCTTAAATTGAACATTTGTAACTGAATAAAAAGATTTATGCTTTTGAACTGAAGTCAAACATACACCCGAAATTACCTGATGTTCATGTCCGCTTAGTTTTTGAAGTGTTTTAATTGCTTCTTTTTCGTCTTCCGGCTTTCCCAAAACTTCATTGTTAAACCAAACTATTGTGTCGGCTGTAATCAGCAAATCATTTTCTTTTAAATCATTTAAAAAATGCTTTGCTTTTAGTTCTGCTAAAAAAACAGGTATTTCTTCCTTGTACAGAATTTCGGGATAATCTTCTTCAACTTCCTTCAAAATGACCTGAAAATCAATGCCCAACGACCGAAGAAGTTCCTGCCGGCGAGGTGATTTTGACGACAGAATGTAATTGTATGCTGGTAACCAGTTCATTTAAAATGCATTATTAAAAAGCATGTCGTTTGTAAACCACTTATTTTGGGCACGCAGAGTTTGTTCAATTACATCGCGCACACAACCCTCTCCCCCGTTTTTATTTGAAATATATTTCGAAATTGCTTTAATATCAGCAACCGCATCTTTTGGACAAACCGGGATTCCAACTTCTGTCATTATTTTATAATCAACTAAATCATCTCCCATATATAAAATGAATTTGGGATCAATTCCTGTTTTCTCTGAAAAATCCATTAAACATTCAGTTTTATCCCGAACATTATCATAATAATATTTTACACCCAGTTTTTCATGACGAAGCTTTACTCTTTCAATTTTACCGCCGGTAATTACACCAATTGGAAATCCAAAATTAATTGCATTCCTGATTGCAAATCCATCTTTCACGTTCGAAGTTCTAACCGGATCTCCATCTTCGTTTAAAGGCGAAGTATCGTTCGACAAAACCCCATCAACGTCGAAAATAAACGCTTTTATATTTTTAAGTTCATCTTTAAAAAACTCCATAATTTATTTATTATATCGGTCAAAAATACTTTTTGAAATTAAACTGTACAATTGCTGGTAGTTAGCGAACTTACTTAATTCACTTAAATGTGAATTAATTATATTTTCATCGAAACGAACTGCAGGCCCGGTTTGTGCTTTTTCGGGTTCCAGTTCCTGTACCTTTTTTGCGGTTTCAATAATCAATGGTTTTAAAACTTCGAATTGAATATTTTCCGACTTTAAAATATCGGAAGCAATTGTATAAAAATGATTAACAAAATTACATGCAAAAACTGCCGAAATGTGCAGCATCTTTCTTTTTTCAGAATTTAAAACGAACACTGAACCTGATAATTCACTGGCAATTTGAAGCATCAATTTTTCATTTTTTTCAGAATTCGTTTCAATAAAAACCGGGATCTCCTGAAAATCAAGTTGCCTGTTTTTTGAAAACGTTTGCAGCGGATAAAAAACTCCGGTATTTTCAGAAAAACTATCAAGTGCCGAGAGAGGGAGACTTCCGGAACAATGAACTACAAGTTTGTTTTCGAAGTTAATTTGCGGCAAAACTTTACCGACCGCCGAATCTTTTAAAGCAACAAAGTAAATATCGGCATTTTTATCAATCTCATTGATTGAAGTTGTGTACGTTGCATTAAGTACAACTGCAAGATCTTTAGCAGATTTTTCTGTGCGACTATATACCTGTGTTATTCCAAAACCTTTGTTTTTAAAAGCTTTTGAAAGTTGCGTTGCCAGATTTCCTGCACCTATAAAACAAAAATTCAGACTCATCATTTTTAAATTTATCCTTCAAAAGTAACAAGCCTGAATGAATGTACAAATTGTACACAAAATGAAGTAAAAATGACTTCTATGAACGAGCTGCTGCAAATCTGTCGTTTACCACTTTCCAGTTTACAATATTCCAGAAATTATCAACGTAATCGGCTCTTTTGTTTTGATATTTAAGATAATAAGCATGTTCCCAAACATCAAGACACAACAGTGGCGTACCTTTTTTATCAACAACATCCATCAACGGATTATCCTGATTTGGAGTTGATGATACAAACAATTTCCCGCTTTTATCGACCGACAGCCATGCCCAACCACTTCCAAACTGGGTTTTCGCAGCTTTTCCAAATGATTCTTTAAATGCTTCAACAGAACCTAAATCTTTTTCAATTGCACTTTTTAAACCGGCCGGAATTTCGCTTTTTGCTGGCGACATATTCTCCCAAAAAAGACCGTGATTGAAAAATCCTCCACCGTTATTACGGATTGTGGCTGAATGTTTACTAATACTGGCAAAAATTTGCTCCATTGGAGTTTTTAACAAATCGGTACCTTCAGCGGCAGTCATAAAATTATTATAATATGATTTGTGGTGTTTTGAATAGTGAAGCTCCATTGTTTGAGCATCAATATAGGGTTCCAAAGCATTATACGCATAACCCAACTCCGGAAATTTATGACCTTCAAATGCATTGCCATTTGCAGCAACCGAAGTTAATGATCCTAAAATAGGGGCTGCCAAAGCAGCTGTTCCAACAACTGTTATAAATTTTCTTCTTTCCATCTTTCTTCTTTCTAAGTTTAGAAATGAAAACAAGAAGAAGACAAAAAGGTTCGGATTAATTGAATAAAAGATTCCTGATAAATGGGCTCAATTAATTATTGAGAAAGTTTTAAATAAGAATCATTGGGTTGAATCAGAAACAAACAATAAAAGAAAACGAAAAATGAACTTCCCATGTGCGATTCGAAGTTGGAGTCGGCAAAATTCGCAAAAAACAGGAAAACTAAAAAAATCAAAAATAACGGATCATAGTAACTCCGGGTTTTTATGATTGGATAGATTATGAATGACATGATTACAATCAAACCTATTATTCCAAATTTCACCATGTAGTTCAAATATTGATTATGAGATGATGCATAAAGACCTTCTTCTAATTTTGAATTATTGCGTAAATAGGCACTTTTAAATTCTTCTTTCCAGTTTCCTGCGCCTACACCAAGCCAAAAGTTATTTTTTATTATTGAAATTGCAGCTTTAGAATATTCAATACGTTGCGAAAATGATTGGTAACTTGGATTCCCGGTGATTGAGTACATATAAAATTCCCAAACAGTCTGATAAATGCGCGGGTAGAGTGAATATTTTTTATTTTGAAAAATAACATTTGAAATTCCACTTTCAATATTTCGAATATCTTCATGAGTTAGTGATTTTATTCCGCTGGCATCTTTCCTCAATCCTTTCGAAGTTAAATACCGGATTAATGTTGCATATAAAGGAAATCCATTTGAATCGATATCATCATATTTGATTGTTGAAATTTTGTTCCATTCCATTCGCATTTCGTCATGACAAATATATAGGTAAGTGTAATGTCCGTTTTCAACCGCAAGATTATCAAAATCATGTGTATAATAATTTCCAAGTGCTGTTGTTTTGTCAATTGTATCTCTGTCAACTTTTTCAATATCATAGAAAGAGTATATTATCCATCCGACATACATAAAACTTACTACAATCACACCTATCAAAATGGAAAGTAAAACTATGCGATATTTTTTTTGAATTTGGCAAACATGATAAATGATAAAGAAAAAAAAGCTTGCCCCAAAGGCAATTATACCGGTTAATGACTGTTGAAAAAACATAAAAGCAAGAAAGTAGAAAGCTAAAAACAAAACACCCGCTATTGATTTAACATTTAATATTTTGTAATTTTTCTGAACAAGGATCACAAAAAACCAAAAAATTAAAATCAATTGAAAACTAAACCGAATATGAGAAATCAAACTTACTTTATGCACCACAAAATCAGCTGTTTC
>DAOPKR010000151.1:2962-9497 GCA_035391305.1 Draconibacterium sp. | reverse complement strand
CGACTTCAAACTTCGATCTTCCAGCATCCGATTTTTTTATTTTTTTTCTTTACGTTTTATCGTTTCAGTTGTTTATTTTCGCACAAAATTTTAAAAATCAATTTTCATGGGAAGAGCGTTTGAATACCGCAGGGCGGCAAAAGAGAAACGGTGGGACAAAATGTCGAGAATATTTCCGAAACTTGCAAAGAAAATAACCATTGCTGCCAAAGAAGGTACTCCTGATCCTGATACCAATGCTGCACTCCGAACGGCAATTTTAAATGCCAAAGCGCAAAATATGCCCAAAGCAAATATCGATGCAGCAATCAAACGTGCTTCGGGAAAAGATGCCGCCGATTTTACCGAAGTAAATTACGAAGGAAAAGGTCCGCACGGTGTATTGATATTTGTTGAATGTGCTACCGATAATACAACCCGCACAGTAGCCAACGTTAAAAGTTATTTCAATAAACTGCACGGTACATTAGGCCCAACCGGATCACTTGAATTTATGTTCTCCAGAAAAGCTGTTTTTGAATTTCAAAAACCTGAAGGAATGGAAATTGAAGACCTTGAACTTGAACTAATTGATGCCGGTCTCGAAGAAATCGAGGAAAATGAAGGTGTTGTTTATGTATATTCCGATTATACTTCGTTTGGCGAAATGTCGCATGCCTTGGACGGTTTGAAAATTGAAGTATCTAAAGCACTGTTAAAAAGGTTTCCTACAACACCTGTTGAATTTACTGAAGAACAACTTGAAGAAATTGAGAAACTGCTTGACAAATTGGAGGAAGATGATGATGTTCAGGCTGTTTATACAAATATTGCTTAATAGTTAAGCATTTAAATATCAAAATTTGAAGTTTCAGGAATCTTATTTGTGTTAAATAATCGCTTGCTGTTTTATTGTTTCATTTTTTATACTTTCCAAAGTTTGATCAATAAAGTTTAGTATAGTTTCATTTTCATCTGTGTCAACAAAATTGGTTAGTGTATTTAGAATGCTGATTACTTACATTTGATCTGGATATTTAAGTTTATACAGATCCGTTATTTGTTGCAATCCGAAATGTTTCAACAATTCATTTTAATCTTATTAAGCCTTTTTACCTTTACAATTCATTGATTGCCCTTTAAATTAGAACAGTTCGTCTAAAAAATATAAAGGTTGTTCAGAGTTTAGCTACTTTTATATTTAAAGCGAACAACCATGATTACTGTATCAAACTACATTGACCATTTCATTAAAATTTGGGAAAACAGTTCAAGTCAATTCCCCGTTTTTAATAGATTTTATGACGAAGCTGAAAAACTGGAACGGGAGAAAAATTTCGAACAGATTCAGGAAAAAATGAAAGCATTTCAATCGCGATCTGCTGTTAGGAAACTGCGGAACAGTAATCCTGAAAGTAAGTTTTTCCCTGTTTTTAAGTCTTTTTTACATGATATTTTTGATTTTGAACAAGCTCACCTCGAAATAATTCTTTCGGAAGAATTCAGAAATGTAAGCAAAGATTTTTTTTATCAGGCGCGGGAATTTGCCCCCGAACTTTCTCCCGAGAATATTTATCAGGGATTGCGTAATGTATGGATAATGAACGGATTGCAGTTGATGATGAATATTCCTGTCGAAATTACACCGTCAATATTTGCTTACAGTATGATTTATCCGTACAGTGATAATTTGCTTGACGATCCAAATATTTCCGACAGCGAAAAACAGGAATTCAGTATCCGCTTTAATAAAAGGCTTCACGGTGAAAATGTAACACCATTAAATCATACCGAATCGCAACTTTTTCAATTGGTTGGAATGTTTGAGGAACAATATAATCGTTTTCAGTTTCCAGAGGTTTATGAAAGTTTATATGCAATTCAAAAAGGGCAGACTGACAGTTTAAAATTATTGAAACAAAGTGGGTTAACAGAAACCGAAATCCGCCGGGTTTGCTTTGAAAAAGGCGGCACTTCAGTGTTGGCTGATGGTTATCTGGTTGCGGGAAAACTCTCTCTGAGTCAGGAACAGGCTTTGATTGGATATGGAATTTACCTGCAACTGCTTGATGATATTCAGGATATCAAAGAGGACGCAACAGCGCTAACAAATACAATGTGTACTTCTTTGGAAAAATCTGATCTTGATGAATTTGTGAACCGGACAGTTCATTTTGGAAGAACCGCTCTCGAAGAAATGAAATGTTTTGAAGCCCCCAATGTTGACGTTTTTCTCAATTTAATGAACCGCAGTATCGAAACCATGATTATCGAATCAATAGGATTGAATGAAACCGGATTCACAGAAAATTATTTGGTTGAAATTGAGAAATCTTCACCACTGCATTTTGATTTTATACGCCGGAAAAAATCTGAATCAAAATCACAACGGTTTGCCATGTTTAAAAAATATTTTGAACAGGTAAAACCGGAGCAAATAACTAAATTGTCTTATTTTTGAAAGAAAATTTCAAAAAAATCAAGATGAATATTCTTAAATCGGCTGCACTATTTTTATTAATTGCTGTTTTATTTAGTTGCTCACAAAAACAAAATCAATCTGAAAACACTGCTCAGGCAAATCCGAATGTTGTAATTATTTACATCGACGATTTGGGTTATGGCGATGTAAGTTGCTACGGTGCAACACGGGTAAATACGCCAAATATTGATAAACTTGCATCCACCGGAATAAGATTTACAAATGGTCACAGCTCATCAGCATCCTGCACTCCATCAAGGTTTTCAATGCTGACCGGCGGTTATGCTTTTCGGCAGGCAGGAACAGGAATTGCTCCCGGCGATGCAGCTATGATTATTAATCCCGAAACCAGAACTTTGGCTGATTTATTTTCAGAAGCCGGTTATAAAACAGGTGTGGTGGGAAAGTGGCACCTTGGTTTGGGTGGCGAGGGAGGACCGGATTGGAACGGATTTATTTCTCCTGGTCCACAGGATATTGGTTTTGATTATTCATTCCTTATTCCCGCGACCGGCGACCGTGTTCCGTGTGTTTACACTGAAAACGGACGAGTTTTTGGGCTGGATCCCGCCGACCCGATAACAGTAAATTACAAGGAGAAAGTGGGCAACTGGCCAACCGGTTTGGAAAATCCCGAATTGCTGAAAATGCACCCAAGTCACGGGCATAACAACACAATTGTTAACGGAGTCAGTAGAATTGGTTTCATGACTGGTGGGAAATCCGCTCTTTGGGTTGATGAATACATGGCCGAATCAATCTCTCAAAAAGCGCTTGGTTTTATTGAAAATAACAAAGACAAACCTTTCTTTTTATATTATTCAACGCACGACATTCATGTTCCCCGGATGCCAAATCCACAATTTGAGGGCAAAAGTGGAATGGGGCCTCGCGGTGATGCAATTCTTGAAGTTGACTGGGCAGTTGGCGAAATCATGGAAAAACTCGAATCGCTTGGTTTGACTGAAAAAACAATTGTGATTTTTACCAGCGATAACGGACCGGTTGTAGATGACGGATATAAAGATCAGGCTGTTGAACTGCTTGGCGGCCATAAGCCCGGCGGCCCGCTGAAGGGAGGTAAATACAGCGTTTACAATGCAGGAACACAGGTTCCGTTTATTGTCAGCTGGCCCGGAAGAATTAAATATGGTGAATCGGATATTTTGATTTCGCAGGTTGATTTTATGGCCTCTTTTGCAAAAATGCTCAACATTCAATTGGCTGAAAAGGATGCTGTTGACAGTTATGAAATGCTTGAACAGTTATTAGGTAGATCAGAGGTGGGGCGTGAACATTTTGTACATCACGGAATTAATACGCTGGCTTTGATTCAGGGCAACTGGAAATATATTGTCCCGGCAAAAGGGCCTAAAATAAGTGCATACACAAATATCGAAATGGGCAACGACCTTGAACCTCAATTATATAATCTTGAACAGGATTTAGGCGAAACTAAAAACATTGCTTCAGAAAACCCTGAAAAAGTGAAGGAAATGGAAGCACTTCTGTCTAAAATAAAAGAGGATGGAAGAACCCGGAATAATTAAAATCAGTTAGTTTTTCTTATTAAAATATCGCCACTCTCTTTTAAGAAAATAAAGAGAGTTGCTTTTTATTATATTTATTAATGTATTGAAATATAGTTTTTTACGCTTGTTTTCGCCGTTAATTATTTTGGCACTTATCAAAACACCTGTAATTCTTTAGGCTTTTGGGAAGTAAAATTTAGGCAATTATTACCCTTTTATTCAGCAAAAAATCCATCAATTAACTATTGAAATGAACTTACATTGCGCAAGAATAAAACGACAAAAAAGTCTTAAACAGGAATACATATTTATAAAATGAAAAGAGAAGATTTTGATATTAAATTGAAAAGCGTAAACAGAACCTTGCTTTTTGATCCATTTTTCAAATATATCGAACAAAAGTATTTTAAAGGTGCAATGGATATTTTGGATGACAGATCTATTTCGTTCGAATTTGAAAATTTTAAGTCATATTGTTTTAATTGAATATCAGTAAAATAAAATAGTTTTAAGTTTTTTTTCATAATGTTTTTTGATTTTATTAGTTAAGTTAATTGACATTTATTTGGGTGTCATGAAGTTGGTTTTAATGTTTTATAGAAAAACGTCATTTTACAAAAAAGTGGCGTTTTTTTATTTGTAAAAAAGGGTAATTAACTAATTGAGAACAGTTGTCTGAAGATATGGTTTGCATCAGTTAACCCCTTATTTTGATAGTCCATGAGATATGTTTTTAAATTGAATGTTAAAAAATAGTGGTTATTTCGATACTTTATCAACAAACCGCTGCCTGAAATTGTATTACCTTTGGCACTTAATTTTAAAAAGATAAATCCAAAATGAAGAGAGATAATTTGGTTTTCGAAATCATTGAAAAAGAACGCCAGCGGCAATTGGGAGGCATCGAATTGATTGCTTCAGAGAATTTTGTAAGCGACCAGGTTCTCGAAGCCATGGGTTCGGTTATGACGAATAAATATGCCGAGGGGTATCCCGGCAGGCGTTATTACGGTGGTTGCCAGTTTGTTGATATGACCGAACAGCTTGCGATCGACAGAATTAAGGAAATTTACGGTGCCGAATGGGCTAATGTTCAGCCTCACTCTGGTGCCCAGGCAAATGCCGCTGTGTTGAGCGTAATTTTAAATCCGGGTGATTCGTTTCTTGGTCTTGATTTATCACATGGCGGACATCTTTCTCATGGTTCACTGGTAAATTCTTCGGGAATTCTATATAACCCAATTGCGTACAAGGTAAAAGAAGATTCAGGGTTGGTTGATTACGATCAGATGGAAAGCCTTGCAATTGAGCATAAACCAAAATTGATTATCGGCGGAGCATCTGCCTACAGCCGTGACTGGGACTACAAACGCATGCGCGAAATAGCCGATAAAGTTGGTGCAATTTTAATGATTGACATGGCCCACCCTGCAGGTTTAATTGCTGCTGGATTATTAAATAATCCTATTGAATTTGCTCATATTGTTACTTCTACAACTCATAAAACATTGCGTGGCCCGCGAGGTGGAATTATTTTAATTGGAAAAGATTTTGAAAATCCCTGGGGTTTAACAACACCCAAAGGAGAAATTAAAATGATGTCGGCGTTGCTTGATTCAGCAGTTTTCCCCGGACAACAGGGCGGACCGCTTGAACATGTAATTGCTGCAAAAGCCGTGGCATTTGGTGAAGCGCTGGCACCTGAATACAAAGAGTACCAAAACCAGGTTATTGTAAATGCACGGGCAATGGCAAAAGCGTTTGTTGATTTGGGTTACAAAGTTATTTCGGGTGGAACCGACAACCACTCGATGCTTATTGATTTGCGGGCAAAATTCCCTGATATTACAGGAAAGCAGGTTGAAAACACGCTTGTAAAGGCTGAAATAACAGTAAATAAAAACATGGTTCCCTTCGACAGCCGTTCACCGTTTCAAACATCGGGAATCAGAGTTGGAACCCCGGCAATTACAACACGTGGCGTTAAGGAAGATTTAATGCCTGTAATTGTGCAGTTAATCGACGAAGTGATTTCGAATATTGACGACGAAAAAACAATTGAGTCGGTAGGTAAAAAAGTGCATCAGATTATGAAGGATTTTCCGCTTTTTGCTTACTAAGCAGTTTAAACGTTTGGGTTTATAGTTAAAAGAATACTATACTGAAATGCTCCGGAAGTAGATATACTTTCGGAGCTTTTTATTGTTAATTATTACATTTGCTTTGTTGAGGGAACTATGAATCGAATTGAAAAAATAAATGTTACAATAATAACCGGTTTTCTGGGAGCCGGTAAAACCACTTTTATCAACCAGCTTTTAAAGCAAAATTCCGAAACCCAATTTGCATTGGTTGAAAATGAGTTTGGAGATGTTGCCATCGACACAAAACTTATAAAAGGTGTTGATGCCAGCCAAATGTTCGAATTAAAGCAGGGTTGTATTTGCTGTACCATCTCCGATGAATTTGAACTGGTTTTGCAGGAACTGGCTGAAAAGTTCCCCAATGTTAAACACCTGCTGATTGAAACCACCGGAATTGC
>DAOPKR010000151.1:1785-2862 GCA_035391305.1 Draconibacterium sp. | reverse complement strand
TTCACAATAGATAGTTGGTGTAATATTCAGTTGGATTCTGTTATCAAAAAAAACAGAACTGAATATGATTTTGCTGGTTTTTCTTACACTCACAGCAACATTTCATCTAAAACCCTTCGTATAAATCAACCTCTCAGAAAAGGAGAATTTATTGAATGGCTAAAATATACGCTCGATATTTTCAAAAACGAGATTTATCGTACAAAAGGAATGCTTTGCTTCGAAAACGAACCTTACGAATATATTTTACAGGGAGTAGGAGGGAGTTTTGAAATTGTTGAAGGGGAAGAATTTATACAGTCCGAAACTTCAGTTATTGTTTTTATTGGAAAAGAAATTCCGCTTATTCAGTTCAATTAATCACGCTTATTGAAGATTTTTTATTGATCAATAATTATTTGATTGATAAATAACCCTGTCATTCACACCCTAACTGTCAGTAAATAAATATTGTAAAGTTTTTTATATCCATAATGATTTTTTTATTAAAAAAATCAAAAATAAATTAGGATATAAAAGTATTAAAATCGTAAATTGGGGCAGCATCTCTGTTTAATTCTTTCCTGTCTATTAAAAAAACAAATAATAGTTTTTAACATGAATGGAATTGAATATCCAAAAGATTAAAAACGATAAACCCTTGTAGATTGATTATTAACCATTAAAAAAAATAATTATGAAATCAGCATTTTTACTTTTCTTTTTTTCTTTTATGAGTGTTGCAGTTTTTGCACAAAACGGTATTGGTTTTCAAGGAATTGCACGCGATCCGCAGGGAAATGCAATAACCGGTCAAACAATCACAGTAAAATTTACCATTGGTGGATTTACTGAAACGCAAAACATTGATACTGATAATTTTGGTGTTTTTAGCGCTACTATTGGATCAGTTAATACCTCAGGCTTTAACGATCTGATATTTGCCAATTTAACTGACAATCTGAAGGTAGAAGTAGATGGAACTACCATTTATGATGATAAGTTTAATACAGTTCCTTATGCAAAAGCTGCTGACAATGGAGTACCACCCGGAACTATTGTTCCGTTTGCCGGGCCAAAAAGTAATATTCCGGCTGG
>DAOPKR010000151.1:0-1685 GCA_035391305.1 Draconibacterium sp. | reverse complement strand
AATATCGGTTCTCCTATTCCGTATTTGTACAACGGCGGAAGCACTGTTAAACTGCAGGTTGGATTTCCATACAATGCATTATATATCGATAAAACTTTTCCCGGCGAACTGTTTGCCTCAAAAGGCTATTTTCCTGATCAGATACAAATCCGCTGGGAAGTAATTAACAACAAAAGCATAATCGATCATTTTGAAGTATTTCGGAAGAAACTAAACGAAACCGATTCACTTTGGGTTGACAATGTAGATAAAAACGCCCGGAAATGGGAAGATTTCTATGCCGAAGCCAACGAAATTTATCAATATACTGTAGTTGCGGTTGGCATACCAGGAGAGCAGTCTGAAGGATATACAAAAATCACTGGAATTGGTTTTCGAACACCTTTGGCAACGGTTACCGGCCGCGTTAGTTTTTCAGGAGGAAATGGGGTTAAAAATGTTGTAATAACAGCTTCTACTGAAGATGAAGTACCAACCAAAAGCATCAGCTTATCCAATTCATCCTATATTGAAATTCCCCAGTTTGTTGAAAGTGATTTTTCAAGTGGGTTTACATTTCAAAGCTACCTGAAATTCTCATCAACAGGCAACGCAGGTATTTTTCAGAAAAGCTCAAATTTCGAATTGAATTACACTGATCAGAAATTTATTTTTAAAGTTGGTTCTGAAACTGTTGAACTTCCATATACAGTTCCCACCGATAAATTTATACACGTATCGGCAGTTTACAAAGGTGATTCAGCCTTCCTGTATATTCCGGTAAAAGTATTAAACGGACAAGGCCAGCTAATTGACAGTTTGCTCACAGCGAGTGCAGATTTTTCAGGAACTATAGCTGCCAATAACAACAGTTTAACACTTGGTAAAGTAGGTACGGCTTATTTTTCGGGACTTATAGATGAAGTAAGAATCTGGAAACGGGCTTTGCCACAAGAGGAAGTATTGCTTGATTTTAACCGCTACCTGATTGGAAAGGAAAATGGAATTTTTGCATATCTGAGAATGAATGAAGGATTTGGTCGTCGTGTTTACGATATTTCAAAAACAGGTTCGAATTTTAACGAAAATCATGGTGATTTTATGGGAGCAAATGTTTCGTGGTCGTCAACAGTGCCAACCATTGACCAACTTGGAAACCGCGGAATTACCGACAGGGAAGGAAATTATATCATTTCCGGCGTGCCATTTTTAACCGATGGTTCAGCCTACAAATTCACACCGATGCTGGCACCTCATGAATTTGATCCGGGTTATAAAATTCTGTTTCTGAGCGAAGATGCAGTTGTACACAACAACATTAATTTCACCGATATTTCATCGTTTAACGTAAATGGCTCGGTGGTTTACCGAAATACTACTTACGGTGTAAAAGGAGTACAGATTTTAATCGACGGAGAACCCGTTTACGGGCCTGATACCAAACCTGAAACTACGAATGAAAAAGGGCTTTTTGAAATTCAGGTTCCAATAGGTTATCATTTTATAAGTTTGAAAAAAGACGGGCATGAATTTGATTTTGGTGGCCGCTGGCCGTATGATGAGGCTTTTCCCGATTCGGTAATCCGGCACAACTTTAACCAAAACCTTACTTTTGGAAAACCATTCAGCGATACAACTTTAATAACAGTTGTTGGCCGTGTAATTGGCGGAACCAGCAGTAATGAAATCGCTTTTGGTTTTGGAAA
>DAOPKR010000150.1:0-9550 GCA_035391305.1 Draconibacterium sp. | reverse complement strand
CATAATATTACTGGTTTCTGCACCATTTATTTTTCGGATACCAACTTCTTTAGTGCGGGCAACTGATACATGCCAAACCATTGAAAACAAACTTAAAATACCCAGCGCAATAGCCATAATTGCAAACACTTTTAAAGTACGTTCTATCGAATCTTCTTCGGAGAACTGCTTGTTAAAGTGATCATCGAGCCAGAAATAATTAAATGAAAAATTGGGAA
The DNA here is from genome assembly GCA_035391305.1 of Draconibacterium sp. Taxonomy (GTDB): domain Bacteria; phylum Bacteroidota; class Bacteroidia; order Bacteroidales; family Prolixibacteraceae; genus Draconibacterium. The sequence continues at coordinate 9,332 of DAOPKR010000150.1, read as the reverse complement.
AAGTTTTCATAAACCGCTCTTTTACATCAGCAAGTAATGCCGCTTTATCAATATTCGGATTTATGGTTAACGTATAGCGCCCAACCATAATGTCCTGAGTCCAATCCAACAGGATAACAGGGCCGGGCACTTCTTTAACCGAAGTAAAATTGAAATCTTTACAGACTCCGGCAACAGGTGTTTCAGTATTATCCAATCCACTTTCGTCGGCAAGAACAAGATTGCGGCCAATTATTTCATCAGGATCAGTATAACCCAGTTGATGCATACAGGTTTCGTTTAAAACGCAACCTTTTGAAGTTTTTTTTGACGTATTCCACCCTTCGTTGAAGAAGCTTTCACCTGCAATTACCTGCAGATTATAAGCATTTACAAAATTCCGGTTTGCAATAAAAACAGCCGTTTTTACCGAATTATCATTTTGCCCGTCGGAAACACTGAAATTGAATGAAGGAACATCACCCGGCACATTATTCGAAATAGATAAACTTTTTACCGCCGGAAGTTCTGAAAGTTCCTGTTCAAAAGCGTCAAGATTTACAAACCGTTGACTGTTGCGCCAAAGATTGGCAGGTGATTTAATTACAAGTTTATTGGTAATATCAATTCCGTTGTCTCGTGATTTTAAATATTCCAATTGCTTTTGGATACCAATTATTGAAGTCAACAGAAACACGATAATCACAAATTGAACGATCGTCAGTAACTGTCTGTATGAATAGCCGGCAAAATAATTCGTTTTTTGTCGCGACAGTAACAAAAGTGACTTTTTAGGATAGACAGAAATTAAAATGATTGCCGGGTTGAGTATGATGCTGGCCGCAAAAACCAAAATAAATCCTGCCCAAAACCTGCCTGAAAGGTTAACAGGATTCATTTCAGGCAATACGGAGAAAAGTGTGCTTTCTAAAACAGAATAAGTAGCCACAAAAAGAGCAAAAGCAGCTAAATGAATAAAAACCGATTCTGCCAGAAAAATCTGAAATAAAGCGCCGGGCTTTGCGCCAAAAACTTTTCGGATTCCATATTGAACCGAGTTTTTAACGATACGTGTGTGTGAAAAATAAATGTAGTTGAATCCCGAAATCACCAAAATGTAAATGCTGATGAGCTTTAAAATTGAAAGGTAATCTCCCCGCACATTGGGCTCTATCTCATTTTTTAAATGCGAATTGGTATGAATGCTTGCCAGTGGCTGCAGCTCAAATATATAACTGCTTCGCGAATCTTTAATTTCGCCGTGATTATTTTTCAGTGTCAGCTTTGACATTGCGCTTTTAATTTTACTTAGATCTGCCACCGGGCTCAGTTTCAGATAAGTGTAAAAAGCAAATTCTCCCCAGTTTTCTTTTAATGGCGGGGGCAGGCGCATATTATCATGAAACGACAGCAGAAAATCGGCATGAAAATGCGAATTTGCGGGTAAATCTTTGTAAACTGCCTCGATCTCGATTTGTCCGCCGGGGTATTGCAGAATGCTTTTGCCAACCGGATTTTCGTTGGGAAAATACTTTCGGGCAAAGCTTTCCGATACAATAGCAGTATATGGCCGGGTCAGTAAACTTTGCAAATTGCCTTGCAGAGGCTGAACATTGAATAATTTCAGAAAACTGTTTGAACAATGAAAAGCATTGTCATTGGTAAATGCCTCGTCCCCGATTTTAAAATGATTTTCAACAACGCCGCAAAGATAGCCGGTAGCTTCAACCTCCGAAAACTCTTTTTCCAGAGTTTCGCCTAAAGCCCGCTGACAACGAGGCTGGCTGACAGTCAGAATATTATCGGTGTATGCCGATGAAACAACGCGGTAAATTTGCCGGTAACCGGGCACCTGGCTATCGAAAGAACGGTGATAATTTACGCGCGCAGAAATCAAAAGGTAGCTCGTCAATCCAACAAAAAGTGAAAAGATCAGAAACAGACTTGTCCTTCTGTTTTTATTAATCAATCGAATTGTTTGTTTTAATATGTACATTTTTTATTCATTTACTATTATCACTTCAATTCTCTTAAACATTCGCACTCAAAGAGAGGCCTGTCTATTCATACCGCAGCGCCTCAACCGGATTCCGTGTGGCAGCTTTCCAGCTTTGCCAACTCACGGTCAGCAAAGCAATTCCCAGCGCCAGTAAACCAGCCAGTGCAAAAATCCACCAGCTTAAAGTGGTTTTGTAGGCAAAGTTTTCGAGCCATTTGTGCATGGCGTAGTATGCAATGGGCGTAGCGATTACAAAAGCGATAGCTACCCATTTTACAAAGTCGCGGTTGAGCATTGTCATTACTTCCGAAACGCGGGCGCCGTTTACTTTGCGAATACCGATTTCGATTGAACGGTTAACTACGGCCATTGAAATTAAGCCGATTAACCCCATACAAGCCAGAAAAATGGAGATACCACCAGCCCAAATAATTATGCTGGCCCATCTCCGTTCGCTTTTATAAAAATCATCGAATTTCTGATCTACAAAATTATACTGAAAAGGAAAATCGGGTGAAAGTGTTCTCCATGACCTACTTAGCAAAGCCAAAACCTTGGAAGGATCACCCGGACTTATCCGCACAAAAATTACCTTGGGTTTAAAATTGGCAGTGTTTAAATACATTTGCGGCCTGACAGTTCTTGTTAGGTCTTCGAAATTGATATTTTTAGAAACACCAATAATCGTTTTTCCTGCATTTTCACCTTTTTCTTTAAATTCCTTTCCGATTGCAGCTTCAGGCTCAATTCCCCATACTTTGTGTACAAGGGCTTCGTTAACAATAACCGAATTGATTGAATCTGAAGCTATTTCCCTGCTGAAGTTTCTGCCTGCAACAAGTTTTATATCCATCACATTCAGAAAATCGGGATCAACAGGATATTCAATAACTGTTTCTTCTTTTTCATCAAAAACGTACCTTCTTCCCATTTGTCCTTCGCCACTTCCCAGTCCAATGTATGAAGTTGAAACGCCCATAATATGGCTGTCAGAGGTAAGTGATTGTTTGAAAAAGGGGAAATTTTTTTGAATATCAATTCCCAGGGTGTTTATCATTACTACATTTTCCTTGTCGAAACCGAGGTTTTTTGTCTGCAAAAAAGACAACTGCTTAAAAATTGTAATTGTTGAAATGATCAGTCCGATGGAAAGTACAAACTGAAATGAAACCAATGATTTTGTAAAAAAATTAGAACCTGAAAACCGGAGTTTATTTTTTAAAACATCAATAGGTTTAAATCCCGAAATAACCAATGCAGGATAAAGACCTGAAAACAAACCTGTTAAAAAAATAACAACAACAAGTAAAACCGGTATTTCGGGATAACGGACAAATGAAAATGACAATGACTTTCCGGAAAGCTGGTTAAAAAACGGCAACAATAAATTCGCCAGTATCAACCCGAAAACACCTGAAATGATACTTGTTAAAAGCGACTCGGATAGAAACTGGTAAACAAGCTGAAATTTATTACTTCCGGTAACTTTTCTGATTCCAATTTCTTTTGACCTGTTTGCCGAGCGGCTAATTGCCAGTGTCACAAAATTAACGCTGGCAATCAGTAATATTCCAGTTGCAATGCTAATCAGAATCCAGATATTCTTTGGATTTGCAGCCCCCCACCTGTCAATTTTTGTGTTTGTATGAATATCAGTCAATGGTTGAAGTCCGAATCCATTTGTTGGTTTATCAGGTTTATTTTCTCTTGAAATGGTTTTCACTGCCTGTTGTTCATTTGGGAAATATTTGTACCGAAAAGATGCCAGTTTTTCCGATTCGTACATTAGATTGCTATTTTCGATAAGCTGCACATACACTGAAATTCCGAGGGTCATATTCCAGTTATTTATGCTGGCTTGCCCTTCATCAGTATTTAGCACATATTCCAAATTACCCAGCATTTCAAAATGAATGGTTGAGTTAACAGGAATATTTTCAGCAACAGCTCCTACCTCAAATTCCTCGAATTTATCGCCTGTTTTAATTTCGATGCGTTTACCAACAGCATTTGCAGTGCCAAATAATTGTTCTGCCTTTTCTTTTGTCAGAACAATACTTTTTTCGTTTTCCAGTGCCGATTTAACATTTCCGGAAATAAGCGGAAAAGTGAAAACAGAAAATATCTGGGGATCAGCAAACGTCAGATTCACTTGTTGCACATGGTTCCCGATCCTCACCATCTTGTTGCCTCCAGCGCCAATTCTCACAAAATCCTCCACGTCCGGAAAATCCTGTTTCATAGCCGGACCAAGCGGCATTGCCGATGAAGGTTCGCTTCCCTGCCTTTCGGGATAATCCCACCAGTCATAAACACGGTAAATATTTTCGGCTTTGGCATGAAACCGATCAAAGCTAAATTCATTTACCGCATAAAGCAGAAACAAACTGAAACAAGCCAGTCCGATTGATAATCCTGAAATATTTATCAGCGTTGAAATTTTCTGTCTTTGCAGATTCCGCCAGGCAATTTTTATGTAGTGTTTAATTATCATTTTCTCATTCTGCTAATTATTCATACCGCAACGCCTCAACCGGGTTTCTTGTAGCAGCACGCCACGATTGAAATGAAACTGTTAATAGAGTTATGCCCAATGTTATTAAACCGGCAAGTGCAAATATCCACCAGCTTAAACTGGTTTTGTAGGCAAAACTTTCGAGCCAGCTATGTGTAGCGAGGTAAGCTATCGGAATAGCAATTATTATTGCAACAGTTACCACCCTGCTAAATTCACCTGATAAAAGTTTGGCGATGCCAATCTCGTTGGAGCCCATCACTTTCCTGATTCCCATTTCTTTTGTTCTTCGTTCGGCAGTAAATGTTGACATGGCAAATAACCCCAGACAGGAAATAAGAATTGCCAAACCGGCAAAGTATTTTGATAATACTGAAATGCGTTGTTCGGCTAAATATTGTCTTTGATATTCATCACTTAAAAATGAATAGTTAAAAACATACCCGGGGCTGAAAGATTCGTATAACTTCCTCACATTCTCAATTGTTGCTTTTTCTCTTCCGGGCTCTATTTTTATCAGGATTTTTTCTGCTTCTTTTGGTCTGTAGCGGAAAAAGAATGGTTTTACATTTTCGTGAAACGACTGGAAATTGAAGTCTTTTGCAATGCCGATAATTTCATAATCTGATCCCCAAAGGTTAAATGTTTTACCTACCGGATCCGTCAGTCCCATAACATCAATTCCGGCTTCATTAATAATAATTTTATTTTCTTCATTTCCGAAATCCGATGAAAACGATCGTCCGGATTTCATTTCTACGCCAAGTAGTTCGAGCATATCGTTGCCAATTCCAAGGTGCGAAAAAGAAACAACTGCATTCGGGTCTTTACCTTCCCAGTTGAAAGAGCCTTGCGTCATACCTGTTTCACCAACCATGCTTCCCCACATGGTAGCTGCATGTTTTACACCCGGAATTTTTCTAACCTCCGACAGAAAGGATTGCGCATTTTCGAAAAGTTTTCCCTTTAGTCTGAATTGCACAATGTTTTCCCGGTTATATCCCGGGTCTTTTGTTTGAATCAGTTTTACCTGTCTGTATACCACAAAAACAGAAACAATTAGTATAACAGATAGGGCAAATTGAAAAACAACAAGTCCTTTGCGAATGAAGAATTCCCCAGCTGAATTATAAAGCTTTCCTTTTAATACTGCATACGGGCGAAAGCCCGACAAATAAAATGCCGGGTAAGCACCAGCTGTTAAACCAGTTAAAATGAGGATTGAAATGCCCGCAAAAATTAGTTTCCCGGTGGGTACAAGCGAAAGATGTTTCCCGGTGATAACGTTGAATTGCGGAAGAAGCCATACCACTATCAGAAGCGCCAGAACGAATGCAAAAAAGCTCGTAATTAACGATTCGCCCAAATATTGGCCGATTAAAGCACTTCGGTTTGAACCAATTGTTTTTTTTATGCCAACTTCCTTAATTTTCCGAAATGCCTTTGCAGTTGACATATTCATAAAGTTGATGCAGGCAATTACTAAAATGAAGATGGCGATGATTGAAAATAATCTCACATATTCAATTCTTCCACCCGCCAGTTTCCCATTTTTAAAGTTGTTGTACAAATAAATATCTGAATATTTCTGAAGTAAAATTGTGACATTCGAATTCTTATCTTTTGTTTTAAGAAAATCGACAATTTTATTTCTGAACTGAGCTAAATCTGTTCCCTTTTTTAATTGCAGGTACGTTTTTGCCTGATGATTTCCCCAATTGGCATAAGTACCGGCCATATCTTTAAAAACTTCATAGGAGCAAGCAAAATCAAACTGTGTTGATGAATTGGCTGAAATATCTTTTAAAATACCGGTAATAACAACGTCCATTTTTTTATTATTACTTTGCCAACTGATTGTTTTGCCCGTAACGTTTTCTGTTGTGTTAAACAAAGTCAACGCCATTTTTTCGGTTATTACCACCGAGTTTTTAGCACTCAATACTGAACCGCGATTCCCCTCTAAAAAATCGTAGGAAAAAACTTTAAAGAAATTCCCGTCAGCAAATATTCCGGTTGCATCAAAATTCTGCTCACCATTACTAAGCACAAAATCCGGCAGAACCGGTGATGAACTGACTGCATATTCTATTTCAGGCATTTCTTCGGCTAACGCAGGTGCCAGTGGAATTGGGACAGATCTCCAGGTATCAATGCCATCTTCATTCGGATGCGTTGTCAGTACCTGGTACAGAGTTTCATTATTTTCATGAAACATATCAGTTTTTAACTCATCGTTCACCCACAAATAAATTAGCAACGCGCACGCTAAACCTGATGACAGCCCAATAAGATTAATAAAAAACGAACCTTTGTTTCTTTTAAGGCTTCGGAAAAAGATAAGAAAATAATGTTTAAACATGGCTTCAATTTTTTAATTTATAAATCACTCATAACGCAGCGCTTTAACCGGATTTTTAGTTGCCGCCTTAAAAGTTTGTAATCCGACAGTCAGCACCGAAACAATCAATAATACAGCGATTGGAACAGCCAGTAACCACCATTCAATAGTTATTCGGGTGGCATAATTTTCCAACCATTTTTGCATTACCAGGTATGCTATTGGCAAAGCAGGCAAACTGGCAACAAAAATGAGCTGAACAGAACCGGCTGAAAGCAGGGATACAATGTTTCTTTCCGAAGCTCCCATCACTTTTCGAATACCAATTTCTTTCGTCCGAATTATTACTGTGTAAAATGAGAGGCCAAACAAACCCAAACATGTGATAAATATTGCCAGCCCCGAAAATAACCTGAAAAGAGTGTTGAAGAGTTGTTCTGATTTGTACTGGCGATTAAAAAAATCATCAAGAAAAAAATAGTTGTAAGGGCTTCCCGGGAATAATTCTTCATAAGCTGACTTTATTTCCGTGAGGGTTTTTGCAACCCCATCCGTTCCAATTTTTACGGTATAATAATTAAATTCCTCACCACAATTAAAAAGCGTAGGTTTAATCGCTGTTTTCAGACTTTCCTGATGGTAGTCTTTTACAACACCTATAATTTCGCCATTATTTAACCGGCTGCCGATCGCCTTGTCTGCATCTTCAAAACCCAGTAATCGTAAGGCAGTTTCGTTAATAATCCAACTGTTCTGATCTTTTGATTCATCAAAAAACAAGCGACCGGCAACAAGGGGGATATCGTATAATTTAAAATAACCGGGCGACACTGCTGCCATGGAATAAACACCCGAAGTTGATTCTCCATTTACAGTAACCTGTTCGCTGTACCAGTAAATCTCCTGACCAGGTACAACATTTGAGCCTGAAACATTTTTAATAAAAGACAGACTACTCACCTTGTTTTTAAAACCTGAATAGTTGTTTCCGTAACCATAGTCGTATGCTTTAGGCGCTTGAATTACAACCACTTGCTCCGGAATAAAACCAAGAGATTGTTCTTGCATAAACCGCACCTGCATCCAAGAAATTAATGTTACTGCAATCATTATTAAGGCAATGCCAAACTGACTTGTGACAAACACTTTTCTGAGGGTCATTCCATACTTTCGTTTTGAAAAATTACTTTTTAAAACCCTGGCAGGTTCATAACGGCTCAAAATAAAAGCCGGATAGAAACTGCTTCCCAACACCAATAACAGAATAAAAACCCCGAATCCGACCCATAAATAAGGGTTGGCGTTTGAAAGTGGCAGAAGACTTACATCAAATAAACCGGAAAAATAAGGTTTCACCAACAGCGATAAAACAACTCCAGCCAAAATGGCTATACCGTTGAGAAGGAGAGCTTCAATAAAAATCTGGACAATTAATTGCCTGCGATGGGCCCCTGATATTTTCCGCACCCCAATTTCTTTTCCCCGCTGTAAAGCTTTTAATGTGGTAAGATTTATAAAATTGAAAAAAGCAATTACCAGGATAAGAATTCCCATTACTGCCAGAAAATAAACATAGAGTGCATTCCCGTTCGCCGATAATTTGTGCTGTAAATCTGACTTTAAATGAATATCTGTAATGGGTTGTAATTGATACTGCCAATCAAGCTGCTGTTCTTCGAGCTGCTTGTTCAACCGGTGCACAACTGTAGGAAATCCGGCCTGAATTTTTTTTGGATTTGTGTTTGGCTGAAGTCGAAAATATGTGTAGGTTTCATTCCATTGCCATGAGTTATCTAAACGATGGCCTACAAAGGAAAATAATGTAGGATAAGAAATAAGCACACCGGGCCTTAAATGAGAATTTTCGGGAAAATCTGCAATTATACCGGTAACTTTAAAATCAAAAGAAGTTCTGTCAAAGTTTTTCGCATTTATTACAACATTCTTCCCCAGTGGGTCTTCATCTTTAAAAAGCTTTTTTGCAGTGCTTTCTGTAATCACCACGCAAAACGGATCATTAAAAGCAGTTTTCCGGTTTCCACTTAAAAGAGGAAATGAAAACACATCAAAAAAAGCTGAATCAGCCAACAAAATACTTGACTCGCCTGTGTATTGGTCTCCGTAGGTAAGTACTCCGTCGGGTCCCAGTATTACCAGCCGGGTATAGGTATCAATGGCAGCAAATTCATTTTTCAAGGCCGACGCCACTGCCGGCGAAACACGTGCACTTTGTGTTTCAAGCGCCCCGTTTTTATAGAGATTGAGCGAAACGCGGTAAGTATCATTCTTGTATTTGTGAAATTGATCGTAACTCAGTTCAAAACTGACGTACTGAAAAATCAGTAATCCGGCCATCAGACCTATTGCAAGTCCAACTATATTAACCAATGAAAAAACCCTGCTTTTCCAAAGGTATCGCCACGCTATTTTTAAATAGTTTTCCAACATAACTTTGCAATCTTTTTCTATTATATATTTATATTCCAGAACATTAGCCA
>DAOPKR010000149.1:8442-9759 GCA_035391305.1 Draconibacterium sp. | reverse complement strand
ATTAATGCCCATGCTCGTGTAATTCAGTTTCATGACCGTGGTTTTCGTCGTGCGAATGTTCGTGATGAAGACTGATATAAAAAATCAGGGCAATTCCGGCTAAAATGGCAGTTAACTGGATAAGGCTTTTTCGTACCGATGATTCACGGTGAAGTTCAGGAATTAAATCGCTGCCGGCCAGATAAATAAAACCACCTGCCGCAAAAGGAAGGATAAATTTGATAAGTTCTTCGGTAACCGAGCCAAGCAAAATTGTAACTACCGCACCAATTATTGCAGTACATGCTGCCACAAAATTCAAAAAAAGCGCTTTTCGTTTTGAAAAACCTGCATGAAGCAACACCCCAAAATCGCTGATTTCCTGCGGTATTTCGTGAACCACCACTGCAAGTGTTGTGGCAATTCCCACTTCGGGCGAAGCCATCCAGGCGGCGGCAATTAACACGCCGTCGGTAAAATTGTGCAAACTGTCAGTAACCAGACTGATGTAACCAAGCGGCGCAGCATCATGTTCATGCGAAACATTATGACAATGGTGCCAGTGGATAAATTTTTCAAGAATAAACATTACCACAAGTCCCGAAACAATCAGGAATCCAATCATCTGAACATTTTCAATTAATGCAAATGATTCGGGTATCAGCATAAAAAAGGTGTTGCCAAACAGTGCGCCCACGGCAAAACTAACAAGTATAAAAATGATGCGTTTCAACTGTTTTGCCCGCATGGCAAGAAACAATACTCCTGTAAAAGATAACAAACTAACAAGCAAAGTGCTTCCAACGGCACCTATCCAAACATTTCCCATTCTGATTTCCTTTTTATGTGTTTCGAAATACTGTTCCTGATATTTAATTTAATCCTGATTGTTGCATTTTATGCAAAGCCCTTTAATAATCAATTCAGCTTCAACCTGCTGGTAGCCGCCTGGAAGCTGGGGTGATTTTATCTCCGCCCCGGGTAAACATTCAACATTTCCGCATTGGTTGCAGTAAAAATGAACATGATTTTTGCTCGTTGGCTTATTCTCCGACAAAGCATATTTTACAAGCTGATTGTCAACTACAATTTTGTGGATAATTCCGTTTTCGATAAGTGTTTTAAACGAACGGTAAAAAGTTGTCCTGTCGTAAGTGCTTTCTATTTTGCGTTTTATTTCTTCTTCTGATATTGCAAATCCTGAATTGACAATCGTATCGATAATACTTTGCCTGCAGCTTGTTCGAACTAAATTATGCTTGTGTAAAATATCCTGAGCTTTCATGAATGCAACAACAAATCAAATGCAACAATGTTGCAAAGATAAAATTTTATTTC
>DAOPKR010000149.1:0-8342 GCA_035391305.1 Draconibacterium sp. | reverse complement strand
ATGTACCTGTAACCCACACTTACAACGTTTGCCGAACCTTTTTTAACATAATCGCCCGGTTCAATTATTTTATCATAACCGGGAATTTTGTCAGCAATAATTTCATTAATTCTTTCAAACAGCAAGGCTTCATCAGCGGCGCTTAATGTTGTGCCCACGTTTGTATTTATTTTGTAGAACCCAACACCCGGACCAATCAATATCAAATCAAGTGCAAACCTGTCCCAAAAAACAAACTGGTAACCCAGCTCAACTCCCAGCGATTGAATATTGAACGAAGTATTTGTAAAAACCTCACTTTCATACCCCTTCACATTCCACGAGTTTTGGCGTTTTAAATAATTGAAAGTATAATACGGAGCCAGATACACTCCTCTTGGCGCATCAAACTGGTTTAATTTCTTCAGATAAAACCTGTAGTCAGTCGAGAAATGAAATCCTTTTTCCGAAGTGTCATTATTTATTTTTAATGAATCGGAATTATTTCCGCCTATGAATTGCGGCAATGAAAACGTACCAAAATTTAATGTAAGCGACTGGTTATTTGCAAAAGTGCGTTCATATCCTATTACCCTGAATTTATCAGAAATAAGCAGTGGATTTGTAATGTTTAGCATGATTGAATTTTTCCTTTCCCTTTTTTCAAATACCGGAAAAGCTTTCTTTTTTGAGGGTGTTAAAATAAGGGAATCTGAAGTGACGTTTTCCTGCGCACAAACTGAATTTACAATCAACAGGAATATCAAAGCATGAATAAATAAATACCCGGCTAACCTTTTCACATTTATGATTTTATAGATTTGAAATGTTAACATATAAATTTAAAAACTGTTCAAAGTTTCAAAAAAAATGAGAAATATTTAATGAAAACAATATTTCAGAGCTAACTGTTTCAAATAATATGTTCATGAATTAGTTGTATTTTTAGCAAAATAAAGTAAACGCAAACAATGTGTCGCCAGGAATAAAAAAAGCCATTCAAATATTGAAGTACCTGCTTCTGTCAGTGCTGTTGCTTTTTTTACTTTTGGTAGGGGCAGTAAATCTCCCGTTCGTTCACAAAGCAATAACAAAAAAGGTCAATACAGTTTTATCAGAGAAAAACCTGCCTGTACACATCGGAAAAATCACCTTATTATTGAATGGCAAAATCGGGGTAAACGAACTTTCAATAATTTCCCAACCAGCCGACACTATAGTTTATGCAGGAAAAGTAAGGGTAGATTTGGGGATCCTGCCCCTGCTTCAAAAAAAAATAGTGGTCAGGCAACTGACATTAAACGATGCAGTTGTAAATATAAAAACCGATACTTTAACCGGGGAAATGAATATTATTTCTGTTTTCAATCCCTCCGGAACAACAACTCCCGAACCTGAAACTGAAACCACCGACAGCGGAAAACCCTGGGATTTTGAGGCAAATTCAATACTGTTAAAAAATATACGGGTAAGCTACAACGACCCTGTAACTGGTATTTCAGTAGCAGAAAAACTTGAAAAAGCTGAAATTGATTTTGATACTTTCTCTTTGACAGAAGAGCGGATTGAAGCCGGAAAGATTTCTATTGAAAAATCAGCAGGAACAGTCACAATCTGGCAGGGAACCGGCACACAGCAGGAAGAGCAGGCGGCAACACCCGACTGGATATTCGCTGTAAAAAAACTTGAAATTGCTGATCTGAATTTTGCACTGCACCAGCCCGAAGCCGGACAGCACATTTATTTTGATTTAAAAGACGGTAACATTTCGCTCGATAAACTGGAACTTGCCACAAGTGATATCTTAATTAACAAAATTAATTTGGTTGACCCAAATATAACTTTTGAAACCGATACTACAATTACCGCCGAAACTACTGTAAAAACTGATACTGCAACGTTTTCAATACCTTCGGTTCCATGGAAAATAGCAGTTGAAGAGTTCAGTATAAAAAACGGAATGTTTGCGTACAAAACTTCAGATAAAACACAAAATGAAGCGCTCGGAAAATGGCTGCCTGTTCAGGGATTAAACGCTTCTTTTGAAAACACACTGATCACGCCGGACAGTTACAAACTCAACCTCGAAAAGATTTCATTTGCACTGTCAAATACGGTCAGCATCGAATCAGGTGAATTACATTTCTTTTCCGATTCACTTCAGAACATGGGATTGGAAGTTCAACTTTCAGTATTGCTGAACAAAACAAAAGGACTTTTTGCAAAAAAACAGACAATTGATTTTTCAACAAGAATAGATGGAAATACTTCAGCATTAAAAATCAGCGAATTTGGCGTTTCTTCAACAACCGGTTTAAAGTTCAACCTTGGCGGAACAATAGAAAACCCGTTGAAAATACCCTATTCAGCGTGTGATTTGAAGTTTTCGTCAGGCTCCGTTTCCCGCGAAATGCTTGTTCCTGTTTTAAGCAATTTCAGTCCGCAAACTAAGTTGCCCGGTTTCAAACCATTTACAATTTCAGGGAACATAAAAAACGAATTGTCAAACCCGTTTTTCGATATAAAAATCAACAGCAGATCGGGCAAAATTGACGCAACAGGAAATTTCGATACAGATAAAACAAAAGGAAAACTGGATGCTTCGTTCACAGAAATTATGACGGGCGAATTGCTGGGCGAAATCTATCCTGAAATAATTACAGGAAATATCACTTTAAATGGCGGGTTAAACAGCAAAAATATGCCCGAAGGAAACGCAAAAATTCAAATTGATTCGGTTCGGTACAAAAACAAAACAACGCACATTATTTCAATGTTTGCTGAGGTTTTGGATGATGAAGCAAAAGTAACTGTTCAGGCAAACGACAGCGCGCTGCAACTCGATTTGAACGGGAATTTTGAAATGCCCGAAAAGAATTCTGTTTCAGGAAATGTGAATGGACAATTCGATATCGATTTGTTTGGGTTAAAACTGATGAATGAACCTTTCGCCGGAAAAGGAAATATTGAAAGCAATTTCACATACTCGCCCAAAGAAATCAACGCATCGCTCGACCTGACGGATTTTGTAATTCAGAACAAAAATTCAAAAGTTATCCTCGAAAAAACAAGCTTTGTGCTCAACAGCAACGACAGCGCAATAAATTCGCTCCTTGAATCGGATTTTATAAAAGCAGATTTTGACAGCAAAGCCACCTTTGCCGATTTTAAAAATGCATTTGATAAAACGCAATCAGAATCAATAGTCAGCATCGATTCAGCAAACTTTACAAATCTTGAAGCCATTGCAAATCTTCCCGGGTTTAGCTTTAATGCGACTATAAAACATGATGAAATCTTTAATCTTTATTTCCCCGACTCGGTGCTGGATTTTAGCGACATAAACATTGAAATTGTCAAAAACGAAAGGGACAGCATGGTTGAAGGCAAGCTTTCAGCAAACACAGTAAAATATGATAAAATACTGGCCTACAACCCAAATTTGCTGACGCGGATTGAACGCGACAGGCTGATCGCGAGGGCAAATATCGACAGTTCATTGGTTAACGAACTTGTTTTTGGCAAATCGGGTGTTAATTTCGAAGTTTTCCCGGCTTCAATTTTCGCGGAGATAAAAGCTTTGGACAGAAAAGACAGCATCATTCACCAAATCGGGATTAAAGTTAAAAATGACGGCGACAAGGTTTTGTTTCAATCGGCAACAAAGTACTGGTTAATCAATAAAATGCAGTGGACTATAAACGAACCGCAATTCCTCACTTTCGACAAACCTGCGAAAAACCTGCTTGCCAATCTTGAAATGAACTCGAAAGAAGGCCACATTTCGCTAAACGGAGAGAGCGCCGACACACTTTATTTTAATCTGAACAATATCGACCTGAACTACCTGGCAATTCCAATTATTGCCGATTATGTTCCGCAGGGAATTTTAAGCGGAAACATAAAATACAGTCAAAAGGAAAAAACCTCAGTTGATTTGGAAATGGAAATGCTCGACCTGAAATGGAGTGGTATTTCATTTAAAAAACTCACAGCCAGTGGTTTTTTAAAAGCTGATTCAACAGGAATTAATGACAGCGAACTCGTAATTTCTGCCAGCGATTCACTTTCATTTTCGGCTCACATGAAATCAAACAACACAAACGATGAGTTTCTTGTAAAAAGCAAATTCAACAAACTGCAATTTCAACTGCTTGAACCTTTTATTGCTGAATACGCCAATAATTTGCACGGTAACTCAAGCGGCGAAATAACCATCGGGAGCAAAAACAGCAAAATGTCACTTAACGGCGAAGTCAGGTTTAATGATTTTGGCCTGAATATTATTCCGCTTGAAACCGAACTTTCAATTCCCAACAATAAAATCAGCATCAACGAAAACAAGTTTCTTTTTAACAATTTTGTTGTAATCGACAGTTTGGGACGGCCGCTAAAAGTAAACGGTTCAATCAGCTACAAAACCACCGACGACATAAACGTTGATCTGAAAGTAAATGCCGATAAAATTCAGCTGATGAATACAAAGGAATCAAAAGATGCGTCGTTGTTTGGTAAACTTATTGTGAATTCGGGCCTCACAATTAGTGGTTCGATTTACAGCCCGGCAATAAAAGGAAATGTTGAACTTGAAAGCGGCACAAACCTCACCTACCAGTTAATCCAGGATTTATCGGTTGGAACTTCACAAACCGACGTTGTTTTTGCCACAATAACCGACAGTTTAAAGGTAATTTATCCGCAAAGCGATATTGCTTCAACACCCACTAAAATGCCAATGATTGAAACAACAATCGCAATAAATCCAAAAAGCATTTTTAATGTAAAAATCGATGATATCTACAGTTTCGACATATCGATTACAGGAAGCGGACTGCTCAACTACAATATGCTGCCAAACAACACAATGAGCCTGAACGGTGATTACGAAATAAAATCAGGGGATTGTAAACTGAAAATCACAGGCTGGCCGCTAAAAACTTTTGAAATAACACCCGGCAGTTCGTTTAGCTGGAATGGCAGCATCGAAAACCCTGAACTTGACCTTGAAGCCTCTTCGAAAGTAAAAGGCGCCTATATAAACCCGATAGATAATAAAAGACGGGTTGTTGATTTTGTTGTGTCGCTGCAAATAAAAAACAAACTGTCCGACCTGGGCATATTTTTCGATATAAAAAGCTCCGACCAATATATGTCAAGCGTAATAAGTTCGTTGTCCGACGATGAAAAAATGCGGCAGGCAGTAAACCTTTTGCTTTTCGAAACCATTGATTTACCGGGCATCGAAAAATCGAGCAACTATATTTCATCTCAAATCACAAGTTTCTGGGAGTCGCAGCTAAATTCGCTTTCAAAAACAACACTTAACAAAACACAGCTTTCTTTTGGCATCGACACCTACAACGAGGCAAACCCCGCAGGCAACCAGCAGGAAAAAACAAGCTTTACCTACGAAATGGAACGCAAATTCCTGAACGACCGTGCAACAGTAAAAATATCGGGCAAACTAAACGATTACAACGAAGGAGCCTACCAGACAAACAGTCTGTTCGAGAATTTTATTTTCGAATATGCGCTTGATTCGCTCAATACAAAAAACCTGAAACTTTACCAGAAACGCGATTACGAAGACATGCTCGAAGGCGAAGTTGTAAAATACGGCATCGGGTTTTTGTACCGCAAAAACTACAGGACACTAAAAGATATATGGCAGCGGACAAAGAAACAAAAAGTGGAAAAGGAGAAATAAGTAATGGAGATAAAATATTGTCAAAATCATCAACACATTAGCACCACCCCCATCCCCCTGAAGGGGGCTATCTTCCTGAGTTTAATCGAGGATTTAAAGTCCCCTTTAGGGGTATTAACAGGATGTTGGGTTATTAACGGAAGTTATTCAGGGGATTTGGAGATAAATACAATAGCACTTCTTAAGTCCCCTTTAGGGGATTTAGGGGTAAGCAAATTGGCACTTCTTAAGTCCCCTTTAGAGCTTGTCCCGATTAATCGGGAGGATTTAGGGGTAAATATAATAACACTTCTTAAGTCCCCTTTAGGGGATTTAGGGGTCTTAACAGATTTAGAGGTATTAACAGATTTAGGGGTATTAACTAAATATAATTAATGCAAAAGCGGCACAAAATATCAGTTTTTCTGTTGGGCATCTCAGCGCTGCTGCTGGGTTCGTGCTCCAATACAAAGTTTCTGACAGGCAATGAAATGCTGTATGCCGGACGTAAAAAAATTGAGGTGATAAGTGATGAAAAGGCAAAAGTTACAAAACCAGTTGAAGAGATTGCTGAAGAAGTAACTTCATTTCAACCCAACAATGCGCTGATGGGAAAAAGGATTTTGCCTCCCGTTGGTTTGTGGTATTACAATTACCGCAAACCCGAAGAAGGCAAAAAAGGCGGCTTGCTGTACCGGACACTGAAACAGGAACCGGTTCTTGTGTCGCATGTAAATCCCGAACAGCGGACCCTGAAAATTGAATCGGAACTTTTTGCAAACGGTTATTTTAATGCCGATGCAACTTTTGCCATCGACACGGTGAAAGATGACACACGAAAGGCAAAAATTTCATATTTCATTGACGTTGACAAACCATTTTCGCTCGGCAAAATACTCAACCAACCTGCACACGATTCAATCGATGCACTCATAAATAAATACACGCCTGAACTAAACCTGAAAACCGGCGATATTTTCAACCTCGAAACAATAAAGACCGAAAAGCAAAAACTGGCGTCGATGATAAATGAACAGGGGTATTATTTTTTTAGTCCCGAAAACATTGAAGTTGTTGCCGACACAAGCGACACACCTTTTGAGGTGAACCTGCTTGTGCGGAAAAAGCCTCAGGCTGAACCCTACATTTATCAGAAATACGAAATAAACAGGGTTGAAGTAAGGGTAAACCAGTTGTCAGCTGATACAGTTTTGGCCCAGCCAAACGACACGCTGAATTTCGAAGGTGTTTATATTACAGGCCACACCGGATACCTGAAACCCGACGTAATCTGCCGGAGTATTCTGTTTCGCGAAGGCGATTTGTATGCCGAAACAAAACACCTCGGAACAATTCCTTTATTAAATAACTACGGGGTTTTCCAGTCGGTGAAAATGCAGTTTACTGTTGCCGACAGCGCTCAGCACAAGTTAAATGTGCTTGTTGAGTTACAACCCAAAGACAATGTAAGCCTCAGTTTCGAAGGCGCCGTGCAATCGAAATCAACGGGTTTTGCAGGCCCTACTTCCGAAATTACACTCACACACAGCAACATTGCGCGGGCAGCAAACCGGCTGCAACTGAGAACTTTTGGCGGCTTCGAATGGCAATGGGGAAAAGGCGGCAAAAACGACCTCGGAACAAATTCATACAACGCAGGCGTCAACTCATCATTTGTTTTGCCACGGATGCTTGTGCCCTTTAAATCGATACGCGAAAATAAAACACTCATTGCAAAATCAGTCGGAACACTTGGTTTCGAGTTTATAAACAGCGTGCGGTATTACCGTCTGAACTCGGTAAACATGAGTTTTGGCTACCAGTGGAACAAAGGCAAAAAAATAACGCATCAGCTTATTCCCATTCGCATAAACATGGTTTCGCTGCAAAAAACAACTGCAGCTTTCGATTCAATTGTGGGAAGCAACCCTTATGTAAAAAAGAGTTTTGAAGAACAAACAATCATCGGCCCCAAGTACAACTTTACCTGGGACAACTCTACACGAAACAGCAACGGGATATACTTTCAGGGCGAAATAAGTACCTCGGGCAATGCAATCGACCTGTTGAATCAAATCGGGAACAGCCAGCGCCCGCACACAATTCTGGGTGAAGTGTATTCGCAGTTTATAAAAACAACTCTCGATTTCAGGTACTACACAAACACAATAAAAAAAGGCTGGGTAATGCGCCTCTACGCCGGAACCGGGGTTTCCTACGGAAACTCGTCGGTGATGCCTTATGTTGAACAATATTACAGCGGCGGTTCAAACAGTTTGCGTGGTTTTACAGCCCGCTCCCTCGGTCCCGGAAGTTACAAGCCCGAAGAATACAACGGCATAATCGACCAAACCGGCGATATAAAGCTTGAAATGAACGCTGAATACCGTTTCCCGCTAACCGACTTTATCGATGGCGGCTTCTTCCTCGAATCGGGAAACGTGTGGCTGCTAAATGCCGACGAAAACCGCCCCGGCGCACAGTTCGGGTTTAACAGTTTTGCACAGCAGCTTGCAGTGGGTACAGGTTTGGGACTGCGTCTTGATTTCGATTTCTTTGTCTTCCGCACCGACTTTGGTTTTCCGCTCCGCTACCCTTACAACGACGGCAACGGCAACTGGATAAACACAGCCGGCGACATGTTCTCAAACTTCAAGTTTAACATTGCCATTGGTTA
>DAOPKR010000148.1:1906-9841 GCA_035391305.1 Draconibacterium sp. | reverse complement strand
CGCGGATACGATTCAAAAACATCTCCTGTTCCCAAAACGCGGGGGTCTCCTTCTTTTTTCAGTTCTTCCATCAGGATTTTATTCAATTCGTTTTTCACCTCCTGTAATTCCGGATTATCCGCCAGATTCGTTACACAATCCGGGTCCTTTTTAATATCATATAATTGTTCTGCCGGGCGTTTGCTGTAAGCCAGATCGAAGTATTTTGGCCAGCTGTTTTTTTCATCAATTAAAAACTGTTTTGTTGGCGAATCATCTACATCATGATAACCCGGGAGTAATTTTTTCAACCCTGCATCAGCAGAAGGATTATTTGCTTCTTCAGGCGCAGGATCCCCGGCAGGCCAGCGATCGGGTTTAAAGTTCAATACATATAAATATTCGGTAGTACGTACCGCCCTTGCCGGATAACCGAGGTTGTCGGGCCTGGCGTGGGTATGCCGTTCCCGGCCGGTAAAAACATATTTTCTTTCGGGATCAATGATTCCCTGTTCACCGGAAAACAATATTTTGGTGAGGCTTTTTCCTGTCATTTTCTGCGGACTCTTAATTCCGGTTATTTCAAGAAATGTAGGCGCCAAATCAATCATGCCCACCAAATCAGAGACTATCCTGTTGCCTTTTACTTTCTTTGGCCAGCAAATAGCCAAAGGAACATGAGTTCCATATTCCTGCAGATTCGCTTTTGCCGATGGAAAAGGCATTCCATTATCTGCCGTTACCACGATGATGGTATTTTCGAGTTCACCTTTTTCATCAAGGAATCGCAGCATTTTGCCCAGTTGTGCGTCAAACCATTCGATCTCAAATGCAAAATCGAGCACGTCGCTTTTCACCAAATCAGTTTCAGGTAAAAATTTGGGGACCACAGCCGACGAAAGTTTCATTCCTGCTTTTATACCTGAACCATCTTCATAATCGCGGTGTGGTTCATGTCCGCCATACCAGAAAAAGAAGGGCGCATTTTCCGTTTTTTGGGAATAGAATTCCTTGAAATTTTCGAAATAATCGACTTTGTGTATTCCTGTTGCGGGAACAGCATCTAATTTATGCATGTTAAATTCAGGCCCCACCGGATTGCGCGACCATCCGGCATCTTCCCAGTTTCCCGGCCCCCAGGGTTTTCCTGTGAAACCGATGGAATAACCAACCTCTTCAAGTAAGTCGGTAAAAACTGTGAATTTCTTTGGAAAATAACTGCTGTGAGTTCCAGCCTCTTCGAGTTGCCAAATGTTCTTTCCAGTTAATATTGCAGCCCGGGAAGGACTGCATTGCGGAGCCGCCACAAAAGCGTTGGTAAACAAAACTCCCTGTTCGGCTACTTTATCAAACGACGGCGTTTTTACACCGTAATCGCCATAAGCCGATGCATACGGAAATGATTGATCATCAGCAATGGCAAATAAAATGTTGGGACGCTTGTTTTCTTCAGTTTCAGTGGTTTTGCAGCTAACATTTCCAATAAAAATCAGGGCTGAAAAAGTGGCAATCAAAAGTAAATTTAGTCTGTTCGTCATCTTTGTAATATTTTTATTGTCTTATCAATCTTGTCAGGTCGCGAGAAAACCTATTCTTTCATTCCCTGCGTTTTCATCTGGTTTTCAAAATATGCATTTGCGGCGTTTTTAACTGCGGGCGACCAGTATTCGTTTCTTACAGGAAGGTATTTTGCCAAAGTTGATTTTACTTCCCAATTCTCTGCTTTTCCTGCAATGTTTTCGAATTCATTCGGATCCGTTTTCCGGTTATATAATTCTTCAGAGCCATCTTCATAATGAATGTAACGATATCCACCCGAAACCACAGCATGATTATTTCTGCCATAAGTAGTTACAGCGAAATTACCAGCACCAGAACCAGGGTTTTCAATCAAAGATTTTAGACTTTTTCCTTCATTCTGAAGGTTTGCAGGCAGTCCGCACAAATCAACAAGCGTTGGATAAATATCGAGCATTTCAACAGGGGCATCACATTTACCAACGGTTTTTCCGTCGGGCATCGAAATGATTAGCGGGGCGTTTGTCGCCTCCTGCCACAAGGCATGTTTTGCAAAAATTCCTTTCTCTCCTACCCTGTAACCATGGTCAGACCAAAGAATAACAATCGTATTATCCTTGTAAGGGCTGTTTTCCAGCGCATCCAAAACTTCGCCAATATAATGGTCAACAAAAGTTACGCATGCCAAATATGCCTGAACCATATCTTTCCAGTTCCCCGTTTCAATCGCCCAGTCGGTTGTGGGCATCTGCGGCAGTTCGTGTACTTTCAGCGCGATTGCCGGCAAATCCAAATAATCGTCCTTTTTATACGGCGGAGTTTCAACTCCCGAAACCGGGTGCATATCGAACCATTTTTGCGGAACATACCACGGCACATGTGGCCTTACAAAACCGGCGACAAGAAAAAATGGTTTATCGTATTTTTTCTGCAGGCGTTCAACTGCCCATTCTGCTGTTTTGTAATCGGGCATTTCTGCGTCGGTTTCAGGAAATGCGCCCCAATCCGTGTTTGTGCCTTCATTAAACCATTTAAACCGTTTTTCAGGATTTGGGCCAAAGCCACCCTGCCTTCCGCCAGATTCATCAAATACTCCCTTTGGAGCGTGGTTGTGAAAAATTTTCCCTTTTCCCATGGTGTAGTAGCCATTGTTTTTAAAATATTCGGGAAGAAAAATATTGTTGCGGGTAGGTTCAGAAGCCCCCCTGATTTTTTCATCATCGATTTGCCCGTAAATACCGGTTGTTGATGGGCGTAAACCAGTCATTACTGAAGCCCGCGATGGTCCGCAAATGGGGGCCTGGCAATGGGCATTTGTAAAAAGGACACCTTTCGATGCAAGTTTATCCATGTTTGGAGTGATTGAATTCGGATGCCCGCCCATGCAACCCAGCCAGTCATTGAGGTCGTCAACACAAATCATTAAAACATTGGGCGGCTGCGGTTTATCTTCTCCCTTTACATGCGAACCAATGAAAGTGACATTTATTAAAAACAGAAATTTGAATATATGTTTCATCTTGTTTTGATTGTGTTTTATCAATTTCAAAATAAATTATTCCAGTTACTTTTTTTCCAGAGAATCTCTTCTCATCACTTTTCCAATTGCTTCAGGAATTTCGTCAGCAACCTCCTTAAAAACTTCCTTTCCGTCAATCATTTCAACCAATTTCGAACTGCTGAAATATTTTCCTTCATAAGTTTTTCCATCTTTTACAAGATTTCCGCCGGAAACCAGTGTTGCTGTATTATCATTATTCCAAACCTTTATATTTGCGGGTTTTGAAGCATTCATTTCAGCGTTTATATTCCAGTTTCCAACAATATAATTTCCGTCGTTATTTTTGTTTACCAGCTCAAAACTGCCGTCGGGTTTTACCTGAATAATTGCAAGATAACGCATTTTCGAAGTCTTGTTTTTTGAGACTCCTTTAAAATGCCACTGGTTTTTAAAAACGATTGTATCACCGTCTTCATCTATTTTGTTAGTCCAGTTGTCAACCGGAACAGAGAATTTGTCTGTTACCTGAAAATCGATAGAGGAGGATGAAAAAAGAGAAACTTTAGCTTTTGCAACTTCACTTTCAGCCAAAATTGTTTGTCTGGCTGCATCAACTTTAAAACCATTATCGTTGTGCAGCAACCAACTCCATTCTGCATCGTGATCTGCTTCCAGTTCATCATAAATTACAATGATTGAAGGACGAAGCATAATATAATGCCTGCGGAAATTTTTCACACCCAAATCCACATTTTTGCCATCCACATTCCCCGAATATGCATTTGAAGCATCTCCCACCGCGTAAGAGATTTGTTTTCCGTGCAAAAAACGTGGGATCCAGCCAAAAGCGCCATCGCTAAAAGGTTGTCCTTCGCCATCAATTAAAATTCCGTTGTGTCCCTGTGTATGTTTATACCAACCCAAAAAATGGGGGTCTCCCATGGCAGGCCGGTAACCTGAATTGTAAAACAATTTTTCTCCTCCGTAGGCAATATTAAAAGTATTCTGGTCGGCATGAGTATGTGCCAGCGAGCCAAAAGGACTGCTGCGCAATGCCAGCATAAGGTTAGTTTCAGGGGTTTGCAAAGTTGTGTTCATATATGCCACACCAACATCAGGAAACTTTGCTGCCTGCGGCAAATCAAATTCATTTAGTGGTTTGGGCAAATTCATTTTATATCCCCTTTGAATTCTGTACCAGCGAAATTCATCATCGTGTGTAATATCAACTCCAAAACCTTTGGCTACTTCATTTGCATACCACAATGCATACGGATCGTTAAAACTGCGGGCGGCAGCATCAGCATAACCGGCATAATTAATTGTTGGTTCAGGATGCTTGTTGCCATCATTACAAAATCCATCGGCAACAGAATTGGGAGGGAAAGCATAAATCAGCCATTCAGGATTATTTTTATACCAGTCGGACCACATAAAATCGACACCTGATAAATCTTTGAATATGGCGGAAACGTCATACAAGGTTAATGTATTCATCCTGAAATAGCCTGTCCCGTTAAACCAGGCTCCATCCTTCTCTGCCATTTTTGGGGACTGGGCAATCCATAATTCATAAATATATTCGAGCCAAAGATCTGCCTCCGGAGTTTCTCCAATAAAAGCCAGTGAAGTATAAAGCACCCGGTGCAAAATATGCTGCCAAACATGCATTGACGATGAACGGCTTTCTATCTGGCTGATCCAATGTTTATAAAACTGACTGGCACGGACTGAAGCAGGTTTAATGATAAAATCCCTTTCGGTTTTAGTGAGCAGGTCCCAAAAGGTATCTGTACCGATCGCCATACCTGTCATTATGCCCGAATCTCCGAAATCACTTGTATGGGATGGTCCGTTGGTATCCCATTTTGAAATCTCCAGCATCCAGTTTTTTGCTGTTTCGAAATATTTTTTGTCGTCCGTTAAAATGTAGGCCTGCGAAAGTGAACTGAGCACATTGTAAATTTTCCAGCCTGTAGCTTTGCTTGCCAGAAGTGCTATTTTGCTGTTCTCAAAATCATTTTTTCCGCTAAATGTGGGAAGCAATGACGCCTCATCAGGCGGAAGCTGATTCAGATAATTATCTGCTTCACTGATTATTATTTCCGATTCTTTATAATTTTTTGCCCTTTGCCGAAGTTCATCCAAATCAGTTTTTCGAGCCAAAACTCTTGGATGGGTTTCCGGTATCGCCGAAATTAATTTCTTAAACTCCGGCGTTTCAAATTTTGGAGTTGAATCAGTAATTAAAAATGAATCGATTGGATTCCATTTTCCGTCATTCACTTTATATTGCCAGTACCATTTGCCAGCATCAAGAATTTTATGCGGATTGAAAATGGCAAACGGAATTTCATGTTTTTCCATTAAATTTTTGCTAAAATCTTTTGAAGATGACAGCCGGAAACTGTAAACAGCATTTTTCTTTGAAGGCCATTGAAAACCGGGCGAATTGAATGATGGCTCCTCCCCTTTTGACAGTGAAGTCCAGATTCTGATTTTCGGATAAACTACTTCTGTTATAACCTTTTCATTCTTTTTTGTTTCTGAAGAATTAAAAGCCATCAGAACAAAAACATACCCTACAAAAAACAGTAAATATTTCATTTTCATTTTATTGTATTAATGCAAAACCTAAATTACAAGCTGCTTCTATTTCTTATCTTTCAAAGCTTCCTTATATTCCGGTCTTAATTTCCATTGTTTAAAATAAGGTTCATATTCAGGCAAAGAATTCCAAAACACGTTTTTACCGTTTGGCTCCAAAAGCCCTTCCGGATAATCTTTTCCGGCAACACTTTCTTCAACAGATTGGTTCCATTTTGCAAATTTCTCAATCATTTGATTTGCAATTTCTTTTTCTGTTTCAATTATATTTTTTGTTTCGTTGGGGTCCGTTTCCAAATCGTACAATTCAAATTCTTTTTTGCTGATATCCGGTGAAACAAGTTTGTAGTTATTGTCAACAATTGCAGCATTTCCCTGGTAGCGGAATGGGATTGGTTTTTCCCGGCTCTTCAAATCAGTTGTAAAAAGTTCTTTAATACTTGCCCCGTCAACCGGCAAAACCATATCCGATCCGGGTAATCCGGCAATATCGGCAATTGTTGGAAAAATGTCCATCGTTGAAGCGGGATAATCAGTAATCCGGCTTTTTATTTCCGCCGGCCACTCAATAATACACGGAACCCGCAAACCGCCTTCGTAAATTTTGCCTTTATAACCGCGAAGTCCGCCAACTGTTTCCGGCCCGAAATTGGGCAATCCGCCATTATCGCTGTTAAACCAAACAAGTGTGTTTTCCTCTAACTTCATCGAACGCAAACCGTTTCTCAAATCACCAATACTTTTGTCCATTTTAACCAGTTCGCCATAATGGTTTTGGGCATTTTCGCCGAGCCCGGCAAAAGATTTTTTATCGGTTTCATAAGCCCGCCAGGGAGCATGCGGACTTCCATACCAAATCACCACAAAAAGCGGTTTTCCATTGTCTTTCTCCCGTTCAATAAACCGAAGCGCTTCGCTTACAATTATTTCGGAAGATTCTCCTTTCATTTCAACAAACTCACCATTGTGGCTCATAATTGGGTCGATATCGAAAAAATTTGAAACCGACAACCATTCATCGAAACCAAACTGCCCGGGATTTCTTTCATCGTTTGCAAAAATCGGCACACCGGGACCTTTTAAACCGTTTAAATGCCACTTGCCAAAATGAGCCGTTTTATAACCTGCTTTTTGCAAGGCCTGTGCAATTGTTTTTTCCTGTTTACACATTGCATATCCGTGCGAATAAACGCCGGTTCTGTCATTGGAACGCCCGGTTAAAACGCTTGCGCGCGTTGGTGAGCAAACGGGAGCGCCCGCATAAAAACGATTAAAGCGTATTCCGTTCTCAGCCATTTTATCCAAATTGGGTGTTTTCAGAACCGGATGATTGTAGTAACCCATTTGGCCCCAACCCTGATCGTCGGCCATCACCAAAATAATGTTTGGTCCTTTTGCCGCTTGTGCTGAAATGTTCAAAAACCCGGCAGCAATAAATAATATCAGAAATACTGTTCGTTTCATTTTTAGTTTTTCAAGCTCCACACATTAAAATTACGGTATCTGAAATGGGTCCATTGCATTTGCCTGAACCCCATTTTCCCATCCTGCCAAACGGGTTGCTTTCTCCCGTCATCGATCCAGTCGATTATTTTACGTTCGTCAACATACATTAAAATGTTTGCATTGTCTTTAATCAGTGTTATTCTATGGATTTCTGTTGATTTTACCGGAATTCCGGGCTCGCCAACCTGAACCACTTCAAAGCCCTTGTTTTTGCGCAAATGCGCTACTTCACGCTCACGGTTGTCTTTTCCGTTAGCGTAGTACGAAATATGATAATTATTGAAATATTTGCTTTTTGTGTATTGACTAAAAGTGCCATCCCTTTTCGGAAATGCAGGGTCAAAAATACTTTCTCCGTTGTCTCCTTTGGCAGAAAAGAAAATGATACATAATCCGGCATCTGTTTCAAGGTTTTGCAGTTCCCATTCGGCAATAAAACTTCCGGGAAAATCTTCAGGACACCAGAAAACGTGATGAAATTTTTCACCGGGTGAATACATTTCCATCCAACCGTCTTTGAATTCTGTAACTCCCGGACCTTCCATTTCCCAGTCTTTTACTTCATTTTCTGATGCAAGCGAATTCTGGTAAATCAACCCGCCTTTCTTAAAATTCTCAATTGAATTTTGTGCCTGAATATTTTCTGTAAAAAAGCAAAACAGGAGTAAAAAGGCAAAGACGAAAGATATTTCAGTTGTACGTTTCATTCAATTGATTTTTTCGGATAACAACATTTTTTTCAATTTCACCAATGCTTCGATATAATAGTAATCAGCATAAATAATTGGAATATCCACCTCGCCGTTTTTAGGTTTATTTCCGGT
>DAOPKR010000148.1:0-1806 GCA_035391305.1 Draconibacterium sp. | reverse complement strand
ATATTTTTCATCGCCGGTTTCCCTGAAACACATTGTATATCCGTAAATTCCCCAGGCTTGTCCGCGTGCCCAAACCGAATTATCGGCAAATCCCTGGTGGGTGCATTTCCGTATGCATTTGCCGGTTTTATCGTCGTAAACCAACACATGATACAGTGTTGAATCGGGGCGAATATGATTTTTCAGGGTAACATCGGCATGCGAAATTGCCATTGTTTTGTATTTTTTTTCAGCCGAATATTCTGAAGCCACAAAAAGCAATTCCAGGTTCATCATATTATCGATAATTGTGTTGTGCGGTGCGTACAATTTCGATTGGACCTGCGCCGGCCACGACAAAATTGTTCCCACTTTCGGATTAAAAAGATGCGTTAAAGAATCAGCGGCAATCAACAAGGTATTTTTATATTCTTCGTTTTTGGTTAACCTGAAACCATTGCCAAAACTGCAGTTAAAAATGAAGCCTAAATCGTGGCTTTTTACAGGCTGGGTTAAAATGGATTTTAATTCTGCAGTAAATTTTTCGGCTTCTGTTTTTATTTTTTCATTTCCTGTTCCTTCGTACACATACCAAAGAATTCCGGCCCAGAATCCGCTCGTCCATCCACCCGGAGGTTTTGCTTCCCAATGTGTTTCACCCGCCGAAATTGTTCTTGGCGATTTTCCTGAATTCCCAAGATTTTGCAGCGTATTTAGAGTTTTTGACCCGCAGTAATCGATTGCTTTTTGCACTTCTTCAAGCGACCATTTTTGCGAAGTGGGATTTTCGTACCAAATCACACCAAGTCCGGTACTGTTTTCTCCAAAATTTTCTTCACAAGTCAACACATCCAGATCACCATCACTATCCAAATCTTTAAGTTCAACTTTATCGAATTTCGAAATATGTTTTGCCGAAATAATTTGCCAATCAAGTAATTCAGCATTTTCATGATATTTTCCGTTTAGCCAGATAATCCCATTCTTTTCCAGACCGCGTGTTTCGGTGCTGAGAATAAAATCGGGAACACCGTCATTGTTTATATCACCAACTTCTATTGATTTGGCTTTTCCTGTAAACTCTGGGATTTGAATAGATTTTTCCTCCCATCGGTTAACAGAATTATTAATTGCTGTATAAATTTTAACTGTGTTTTTTGTGCATTCCGGAACAATGATTTCTTCTCTTCCATCCTTGTTTAAATCGGCCATGCACATAAACATAACTTCAAGATTTTCAGCGCCGATAAAATGATTTTTCCATTGAAGTTTTTGCGCTTCGTAAGTTCCGGGATTCTCCAACCACCTGCATCCCTGAAGCGCACCGCGCCGGTCGGAAATTACAATATCGGTGTCACCATCATTATTCATATCTTTTTTTATAATCGACATTATCCAACCCACCTGAGATATTTCGTGCCACTTCCAGTCATTTAAATTATCAGGATTTTCAGGCGCTTCGAACCAGCCAATTGCAGCATTTTCATTTTTACCTGCGCCAATTAAATCAACTCCGTTTTTGTTGTCAATCTGAAGCGGTTCGGCGTACATCCATTGCATTAAACCATTTGAAGCCGGTAAAACTTCCTGTTTCCAATTTTCTGATTTTAGCACCTGGTTCTTTTTATTCCAATGAACAAATATTTTTCGTGTATCGCCTTCGCAACAACTTACCACATCGAGCTTTCCATCATTATTCAAATCGGCAAAAACAGCATCTTCCACATCTGGTGTTTTACCGGCAATTACGGACGGCCATTTTTCCTGTACCGAATTAAAACCAGGGTGAAAATAAATTTTGGTAATCCCGCCTTCTTCCCAGCCGGT
>DAOPKR010000147.1:3900-9872 GCA_035391305.1 Draconibacterium sp. | reverse complement strand
AGAGGGACGGACAGGGAGAGTCAAAAAAATGATTTTTACAGCTTGCGGTACTTAAACGGTCAGGCAATAAATAAATCTTTTCGTTTGTCCTTCACATTTTCCCAATGTTTTAAATCAAAATCAGCATCCATTGTTAAAGTTTTATGGTAACTCCAAATTTTCCGCCCGAGAATGCATTCCCCCCTCCAAACTCGAGGTTTATTCCAACTTTTTTGCTGAAATAATAGCGGGCACCAATTTGTGCTCCAAGTCCAAGTCCTGAAGTATGCGATCCATAGTATTCTTTCGAAGAGTTCCAGCTGTAAAAGCCAAGATTTAATCCGGCGTAAAAATCCCAGGGTGAAGGAATATTCAATACGGTGTTAAAATGATAATTGGCATTCCCTGAAATACCGGTCACCGAGTGGTGATAATCGTGCTTGTCCCAACGTTCATCGTACCCGCGATAAGTTAATTCTCCGCCTAACGTTACATCTTTGTGTACTCCATAATCAAATCCAAAATAAACGGGAACACCCCACGAAGAAAGTCCAACGCCAAGATTAATCTGCGACTGTCCTTTTGAAATTGGTCCCTGGGCAAAAATTGTACTGGTTGCCATTATCAGGATTAAAGTTAAAATCTGTTTTCTCATTTCATTATAATTTTTAATTCTTCAAAGGTATCAAATGTAACTCACTTATAAATTATGCTTGTTTAGGAAGCATTTCTGTAAGGTCGTTTCATTGTTCTGACCTATTATTTTAACGTTGAATTTTTGATTTTCTTATTATTTCAGGATTCGTGGTATTACAGTTAATCCTCATATCAGGCAAAAGTGTTTTAATAAATCCGGCTGCATAAAAACCATAGCATTACTCTTTTCTCGTCCGGGCCGGTCTCCGGGTGATCGGGATGTTCAACAATAACGGGATTAAAAAAGTTGCTGGTTTAATGGAATATTCCATAGTAAAACAGGAACCTGTTAAAATCTTTTGTGAAATATTAAGCAAATCAGTATCAATATTTAAAAGCTTTAAAAGATGAACAACTTTGTTAAACTGATTTTGAAATAATTTTAGAAATATTTCTGTGACGCAATGAGAAATCTCTCAAAACAGAACTTAATACCCGTGATGCAGAACTTTCGGACATACCGGTTACCAATCGGATAATATTAGTTGCCCTTTCATCGCCTGTAGATGGAAATCCTTGTGTTACCCCTGAGGCATCGGGACTAAACTTTATATTTTTCCTGTTTACGGTAACCCGCATTTAATTGATTTTTAAAACTTTTCCAAAGGCAATGATAAAAGCGGATAAATCGCTTTTCTATTCAATTCATTCAGATCTGGGTCTTTTCTGGTTTTCCACGGCAAAACCTGCTTTTAATTCTTTTTCATATGTTACTGACAACCATTTGTACAAAAGTTTTGTTTAAAATGGAAGTTCGCAAAAAGTTCGTTTTAACTTTTAACCGAGTGATGCGAAACCAAAGTGAACAGATTGAACATGAAATGAAAACAGAAACATGATAAGTAAACAACTTTTATTTTTTGGCCTTTTTGTACTTGTAGTCGAATATTATTCGTTTGTTGCCATGCGCACGGTTTTGCGTCCTGCAAACGGGAGTTTACAAATTTGGATTTATGTGGTTTATGTGGTTTTATTGCTTCTGACCCTGTGGAGTCTGTATGCTTTCCCGCATTACGGAAGAAGTTCATGGCCTTCGGTTACGTTAAAATATTTTGTAAATATTTTTATTGGAGTCTTTATCGGAAAAGTACTCGTGGCGGCAATTATGTTGTTGACAGATATCCTCATGGCAATTCCTAATCTTGTAAGTTTTTTATATTCTTTTAAAAATCATCCGGTCGGAAATCCACCTGAAGGTTCGCGTCTTATCGGGCGTTTTACTTTTATTTCACAAACTGCATTGTTAATCGGAGGGGCTTTGACAGCAGGCCTGGTTTATGGAATGAGAAACAGGTATCGTTATAATCTGACGAAAGTAAAGTTAACGTTGAAAGATTTACCCGATGAATTTAAAGGACTGCGGATTATCCAGATTTCAGATGTGCATTCAGGAAGTTTTGATGATCCCACTGCGGTTTCGGATGGAGTGGAAGCAATATTGAATGAAAAACCCGACCTGATTTTATTTACCGGCGACCTTGTAAACGACAGGGCTATTGAAATCGAACCCTATTTAAATGTATTCAGTAAATTGAAAGCGCCAATGGGTGTTTATTCGGTTTTGGGAAATCACGATTATGGCGACTATTTTCGCTGGCCGTCGGATGAAGAGAAAAAGAAAAATCTGGAACAGCTAAAACAGCATCATGCCGAAATGGGTTGGCGGCTGCTTGTAAACGAACACGTTCTTTTGGAACGTAACGAAAAGCAAATTGCACTTATTGGTATTGAAAACTGGGGCGCCCGCGGATTTACAAAATACGGGGATATGAAAAAAGCTGTTGCAGGACTTGAAAATTCAAATGTACCTGTTAAAATACTGCTTAGCCATGATCCATCTCACTGGGACGCCGAAGTAAGAAAAGATTACCGCGATATTGCACTGACTTTAAGCGGCCACACACATGGAATGCAATTCGGAATTGAAATTCCGGGATTTAAATGGAGCCCCGTTCAATATGTATATAAAAAATGGGCAGGTTTATACAAGGAAGAAAACCAATATCTGTATGTGAACCGTGGCTTTGGTTTTATTGGTTACCAGGGC
The DNA here is from genome assembly GCA_035391305.1 of Draconibacterium sp. GTDB lineage: Bacteria > Bacteroidota > Bacteroidia > Bacteroidales > Prolixibacteraceae > Draconibacterium. The sequence continues at coordinate 7,150 of DAOPKR010000147.1, read as the reverse complement.
CGTTTGGGTATTTTGCCTGAAATTACACTGATTGAGCTGGGGTAATTGGAAACTGGGTTGTTTAAACCGAGATGGGCTAGCAAAATCAACCTTGTGCTTTCCAACTTAATTCGTATTTTTGGAATTATCGGAATCTTAGCATAAATATAACCAAAATCTAAATGGCCTTTAACGAAGACGCACGAGTAAAAATCCCTGCTTTATTACATTTGTTCAAACAGGATTATAATTATATTTCTTTGAACAAATCTACTTGGGATATCGAAACCAATATTTTACTGACATTTTTAAGACTAGCATTCAGCGTATAAACGATGATGTTGATGACGAAAAGGTGCAACGTTTATTGGAAGATATTAAACTGGAACCGAGCGTGACGAAGGATCCTTAGGAGGGTGACAGTTAATAGTTTTATTTGACAAATTGTTGATAAGTATAACACAATTGTGTGTAACTATCTGTATTTTAGCGACATGTTTATTTGATGGTTATTTGATAGCAAAACATAATAATGGAACAAAAAGACTTGTATAACTTGCTGGAAGAGTTGATAAAACAGCCCAAAGAGAGCGAATGGGTTGAGTTTAAAGAAAACTATCATTCTGCAGAGGAAATTGGTGAAGCAATTTCTGCTTTGGCAAACGGTGCAAGCTTGTATAACAACCAGTTTGGCTATATGATATTTGGTGTTCAGGATTCGCCCCAAATGGTAACAGGCACCGAATTTAAATTTTCAAAAAAGAAAAAAGGCAAGGAAGAACTCGAAAACTGGATTCTCCAAAGATTGGCTCCACGTATCGATTTCAGGTATTATGAATTCGATTACAAAGGCAAGGATGTAGTTATTATTGAAATCCCATCAGCAGTAAGTCAGCCAGTAAGATTTATAAATATTGCATACATAAGGGTTGGAAGTTATACCCGAAAACTGGTTGAATTCCCGGATAAAGAGAAAAAGCTATGGGAGAAAAAACTGGAAAAAGCATTTGAAAAAGGGATTGCCATTCGGCTAACAGATGCCGACGGAGTAGTTTCGTTATTAGATACACAAGCCTATTTCGATTTATTGAGCCTGCCATATCCAACCAGCAGAAGTGCAGTTTTGGAAAAACTGGAAAACGAACGGTTTATTAAAAAACTGACCAGCGGCTATTCTGTTACTAATCTCGGTGGAATATTGTTTGCAAAAGACATTAATAACTTTCCAACCTTGTCCAGAAAAGCGGTTCGGGTAATTGTTTATAAAGGGAATAACAGAATTAATACTGAAAGGGAACAACCGGGAGCAAAAGGTTATGCCGTTGGTTTTAATAATCTTGTAAACTGGGTTAATGACAGGTTACCTGCAAACGAAGAAATTGGCAGGGCATTCAGGGAGGATGTTCGCATGTATCCTGAAATTGCCATTCGTGAATTAGCAGCCAATGCATTAATTCATCAGGATTTTAATGAAACCGGCATTGGGCCAATCATTGAGATATTTTCAGACAGAATTGAATTTACCAATCCCGGGCTGCCACTTATTAAAACAAGCCGGTTTATCGATGAATTTCAATCGCGAAATGAAGACCTTGCCGCATTTATGCGAAGGATAAAAATATGCGAAGAAAAGGGAAGTGGAATAGACAAAGTAATTTTTAACGTGGAGCTTTATCAATTACCTGCTCCCGATTTTCAGGCAAAAGAAAAAAATACAAAAGTTATTCTTTATGGTTACAAAACACTAAATGACATGGATAAGAAAGACAAGATTCGGGCTTGTTATCAGCACGCTTGCTTGTGTTATGTATCCAACGAAAAAATGAGTAACCAGTCTTTAAGAGAACGTTTTAAAATTGATGAAAAAAATGCGGCAATTGCTTCTCGTATTATAAAAGATACGCTGGGAGCCAATTTAATTAAAGAAGATGACCCCGACAGTAATTCAAGAAAATATGCCAAATATATCCCGTTCTGGGCATAATTTTTATTTGATGTATTGAAATGAGTATAGTATTGAAAGTAGATTAATACATTGATCTTCAATAAATATTTTATTTGATGGTTATTTGACAGCAAAAGAAAACAATGGTCAGTTTGGGTTATGCTCATTTATTCATATTTTCAGAATAGTATCCATCCATTTTTATTGTCATTTAAAGATATATTAGTATTCTTTTCCAAATAATTTGTATTTTCCGAAAATGGAAAAACGGCTTTTAAAATGGATATTTTTTATTTCTGTTCCGGTTATTTTGTGCCTGGCAATTTGGTTGATTTGGCCACGCGAAGAAATAGATTACAATACCCAGGTAAAACCTATTATTAATGCGCATTGCATTTCCTGTCATGGCGGGGTAAAGCAAAACGGCGGGTTCAGTTTACTATTTGAGGAGCAGGCCAAAGGAAAAACAAAATCGGGTTCAGCGGCAATAATTCCAGGCCACCCCGGTCAAAGTGAAATGATTCGCCGGCTTGTGAGTGATGATCCCGGGGAACGAATGCCCTATGAAAAAGAGCCACTTAAAAAAGAAGAAATCAGGATATTAAAAAAATGGATAAAACAGGGGGCAAAATGGGATACACACTGGGCTTACATTCCCGTGCAAAAAACTGAACCGGAAAATAAACATGCAAAAGATAAGCAACTGCTTTCATGGAAGAAAAACGATATCGACAATTATATTTATGAAAAGGCGAAAACCAATGATCTTACAGTTTCGCAACCTGCGGATCTTCCAACACTTGCGCGCAGAATTTCATTTGACCTGATTGGTTTGCCGCCACCGGTTGAAGCTTTTGAAGAATTAAGTAACAATCCGTCAGAAGAGGCATGGGGAATTTATATTCAGGAGCTTTTATCATCAAAACATTTTGGCGAAAAATGGGCCGGGATGTGGATGGATTTAGCCCGGTATTCTGATACAAAAGGTTATGAACGCGACGATTCACGAACAATCTGGAAATACCGTGACTGGCTGATAAACGCTTTTAACAGTGATGAACCCTATGACAAATTTCTTACAGAACAAATTGCAGGGGATCTTTTGCCAAACCCTTCAGACGATCAATTGATTGCAACAGCTTTTCACAGGAATACAATGACAAACGATGAAGGCGGTACTGATAATGAAGAATTCAGGGTTGCCGCGGTTATTGATCGTGTGAATACAACCTGGGAAGTTACCATGGGAACAACATTTTCGTGCGTGCAGTGCCACGCCCACCCTTACGACCCATTTAAACATGAAGATTATTACCGTTTTATGGC
>DAOPKR010000147.1:2163-3800 GCA_035391305.1 Draconibacterium sp. | reverse complement strand
ACAAAAGGGAGATGGAGTTTTGGGGAGTTCGATTTTCAACCTGTTTCCGGCACGCACAATTTAATTCTGACGTATTATAATCCGGGGTTAAAAAATCCGCAGGCCAATGCATTATTGTTTGACTGGTTTCATTTTACCGAAAAATTCCCGGGAGAGGATATTCCCGGTTACGAAAAATCAAAGGAAATATTTTGGGATCTATTAACCAAACAAACTTCACGAACACCAATTATGGTAGAAAATCCGGAAGAAATGACGAGAACTACCAGAGTTTTTGAACGTGGTAGCTGGCTTTCTCAGGGCGAAATTGTTACCGCCGGTGTTCCCGAAATTATGAATCCTTTTCCTGAAAATGCACCTGCAAACCGGCTCGGTCTCGCAAAATGGCTTGCAGATCCACGGAATCCTTTAACCGCCAGAACTTATGTGAACAGAATCTGGGAGCAGCTATTTGGTTTTGGAATAGTTGAAACACTCGAAGATTTTGGTTCGCAGGGAATCCCGCCAACACATAAAGAACTGCTCGATCATTTGGCCTGGAAATTCATGAACGATTTTAACTGGAGTACCAAAGAACTGATAAAATACATTGTTTCCTCTGCAACTTATCAGCAATCATCACATAGTTCGAAAGAACAACTGGAAATTGATCCTCAGAATAAATTTTACACACACGGCCCCAGAATCAGGCTAACTGCCGAACAAATCCGCGATCAGGCGCTGGTTGTAAGTGGGTTGTTCAGTGAAAAAATGTTTGGACCGGGCGTGATGCCTTACCAGCCTGAACGCATTTGGAATTCACCATACAGCGGATTAACATGGAATCAAAGCACCGATGAAGATCAGTATCGCAGGGCAATTTATACCTACTGGAAACGAACAAGTCCGTACCCGTCAATGGAACTGTTTGACATGATGCCGCGGGAAGTTTGCACGATAAGAAGAATCGGGACAAATACCCCACTTCAGGCATTGGTTACATTAAATGACAGCGTGTATATTGAAGCATCGGCCCATTTGGCTAGACGTATGATTAACGAAGGAGGAAACGAAGTTTCAGAACAAATAAAACATGGATATAAACTAATAATGTACAAGGAAATTACAGATGAAAAACTGGATATTTTCCTGAGACTTTATAAGAATTTAAACAACCCGGGTTTGGTGAAAAATGTTTCTTATCAGGTTGATAATTCTGTTGATGAAAAGCATGTTCAGGCAATGAATATTATCGCCAATACTTTGCTGAATATGGATGAAACTATCATGAAAAATTAAATGTTTAAGTTGATGGATAAAAGAATACTAAACAAAATTGAAGACCAAACCAGGAGACATTTTATAAGAAATTGCTCTTTGGGACTGGGAGGATTGGTACTGTCATCTCTTTTACCCAGTTGCAAACCGTTTACTTCGGGTATTGAAAACAGTATTTTTTCTTCAGAAAATCCATTGGCTCCAAAAGCGCCGCATTTCCCCGGGAAAGTAAAAAATGTAATTTATATCCACATGGCCGGTGCTCCGTCGCAACTGGAGTTGTTTGATTATAAACCTGAGTTAATAAAACTCTCGGGACAGGAATGCCCGCCATCGCTGATGGAAGGGAAACGTTTTGCATTTATCAGGGGAGTACCAAA
>DAOPKR010000147.1:0-2063 GCA_035391305.1 Draconibacterium sp. | reverse complement strand
CTGCCCGGATTTATAGTTTTAACTTCAGGAGGAAACAATCCTGATGCGGGGAAAAGTGTTTGGGGCAGCGGTTTTCTGCCTTCGGTTTATCAGGGAGTTCAGTGCCGGTCAGACGGGGAACCTGTGCTTTTTATAAATAACCCGGATCATATCAGCGCCGAAGAAAGAAAAGCTTCCATTGAAGCATTAAGTAATATCAATAAATTGAATTACGACGAATTTAAAGACCCCGATATTTTAACAAGAATTTCGCAGTATGAACTTGCCTTTAAAATGCAGACGACAGCGCCGGAAGTAATGAATATTGCCAACGAGCCACAGTTTGTTCACGATATGTACGGAAGCAACCCCAATAAATCAAGTTTTGCCAATAACGCTTTGCTTGCCCGAAAATTAGTAGAAAGGGGCGTTCGCTTTGTACAACTTTTCGACTGGGGTTGGGATACTCACGGAACTTCAGAAGATGGTTCGATTGATATCGGACTTGTGAATAAATGCAGGCAAACCGACAAAGCAGTTACTGCATTGATACTTGATTTAAAACAACGCGGATTGCTTGACGAAACACTCGTTGTCTGGGGAGGCGAATTTGGCCGCACACCCATGCAGGAAAACCGCGAAGGAAAGACAAATTCATTTAAAGGAAGAGATCACCACGGAGATGCATTTACCATGTGGATGGCGGGTGGCGGATTAAAAAAAGGATTTAGTTTTGGTGAAACCGACGAAATCGGGTATGGCGGAGTGAGCGGAAAAGTCTCAACTTTTGACATTCAGGCTACAATTTTACACCTTTTGGGATTTGACCATGAACGTTTAACCTATCAGTCGCAGGGCAGGCCATTTAGGCTGACTGACGTGAGCGGCAATGTAATTCGCGAAATTTTATCATAAAACGAAACCAAAAATTACCAAATGAACCTTTTTGAATATGTCGGAAAATTTCATCCGCTGGCAGTTCATCTGCCAATTGGTATTTTAATGGTTTTTCTTGTAATTGGTTTTATTGTTCCCCGAAAACAGCTTCAGGAATCCTACAAAATTATCTGGTTGATATTATTGGTTAGTGCGCTTTCAGCAACATTTTCCTGCATTTCGGGTTTAATTTTGTCGGGTTCCGGAGAGTATGGTTCGAAATTGGCAAACAACCACAAAATATTTGGAATTTCACTGGCATTGTTAAACTGGGCCATCTTTTTCTACTATAAAAAGTTACTGCATTCGTCATTCTGGATATATAATTTATCTCTCTTTTCAATTTTAATTCTTACTGTTTTAACAGGTCATTTGGGCGGTTCTCTCACACATGGTTCCGAATTTTTATCGCCACCAAAACCCGGCGAATGGTTTCGTAAATCATTAAAATCAAACGAAACTGCGTCATTAAATTCAACAGCATTTGAAACAGCATCATTGATTTTTGAACAAAATTGCATTTCCTGTCATGGCGAAAACAAACAGAAAGGGGATTTGAGATTAGATACAAAAGAGGGGTTGATAAAAGGAGGTGAAGACGGAAATTTGCTTGGTGACAGCAAATCAGCGGGAATATTACTCGAAAGAATAATGTTGCCCCTGGAAGATGACGACCACATGCCTCCCTCAGAGAAAAAACAACTTACTTCGATAGAGATCGGATTTCTTAACTGGTGGATAAAAAGTGGCGCTGATTTGAATAAAACGCTGGCTGAACTAAATATGCCCGATTCTTTGTCGGGTTTAATCATTAGCGGTAAAAACGATAAAATAAACAATTTTATTCCACAACCCGAGATAACTCAGGCTGACCGAAACACACTCGAAAAACTCAACTCCCTTAATGTATTAACCTCGCCGATAGCATCAAATTCAAATTATTTATCGGTAAGTTTTATGAATGTTCTGCCTGAAAACCTAAGTCTGGTTCTGGAAGAATGTGTCAGGTTAAAACAACAGATTATCTGGTTAAACCTGGATTATCAAAATTTGGACTCTGCGGCCTGGCAACAAATTAGTTTACTCAGCAACCTTCGAAAACTAAGCGCAAAAAACAGCAACCTCGATGATGATAAAATTATTTATTT
>DAOPKR010000146.1:0-10001 GCA_035391305.1 Draconibacterium sp. | reverse complement strand
GCTTTTTCGGCCAAAGGTGCTAACTTTCTGATTGGTGAATCGGGCATTATTTTACCCCTGTCTGATACTGATGGCATGTTATAAAATATTTTTTTGTAAAAAAAGCAAATATACAAGTATCAAATTATAATTGGCAGTTATTAAAAAATTTCAAATTGAAATAATATTAAAAAATTAACTTCCAGTATTTTAGCAAATATACTTAGTTGAAGGAATTCAATAATAAAACAGTAAAATCATTAATTTTTATCATGTTTTTATAATTCCTGACTACCTATTTTTGACAGTTCGAATTAAATTAAAAATTACGGAAATGATAATTGGAGTACCAAAAGAAATTAAGAATAACGAGAATCGTATTGCGCTCACACCTGCGGGTGCTGCTGAGCTTGTAAAACGTGGTCATGAAGTTTACGTGCAGGCAGGCGGAGGTTTTGGCAGCGGATTTAAAGATGAAGATTATATACATGCCGGCGCCATCATGTTGCCAACCATTGAAGATATCTACGGAATTTCAGAAATGATTATTAAGGTAAAAGAACCAATCGAATCGGAGTATAAACTGATTAAGAAAGGGCAGATTTTATATACTTATTTTCATTTTGCATCTTCAGAAACACTTACAAATGCGATGCTGCAAAATGGTTCAATTTGTTTGGCTTACGAAACCGTTGAACTCGATGACCGTTCACTTCCTTTGCTTGTTCCGATGAGCGAAGTTGCCGGCCGGATGTCGGTGCAGGAAGGAGCAAAGTATTTAGAGAAAACTTATGGTGGTTACGGCGTTTTGCTGGGCGGTGTTCCGGGGGTTTTGCCCGCAAAAGTGCTGATTATTGGTGGTGGAATTGTTGGAACCGAAGCTGCTAAAATGGCTGCCGGTTTGGGTGCCGATGTTACAATTATGGATGTTTCGCTGAAACGTCTCCGTTACCTCGACGATATTATGCCAGCCAATGTTAAAACTATGATGAGCAACGAATTTAACATTCGTGATTTAATACAAACCCACGATCTGGTAATTGGTGCAGTATTAATTCCAGGTGCAAAAGCGCCGCATTTGGTAACACGTGATATGATTAAAACAATGCGTCCCGGAACTGTAATGGTTGATGTTGCTGTTGATCAGGGCGGATGTTTTGAAACAACTGTTGCCACAACCCATGCCGATCCAACTTTTATTGTTGACGAAGTTATTCATTATTGCGTTGCAAATATGCCGGGAGCAGTGCCGCGCACTTCTACAATTGCACTTACAAACGCAACTTTACCCTATGCAATTCAAATTGCAGGTAAAGGATGGAAACAAGCATGTATTGACAGTGTTCCTTTAAGAAAAGGATTAAACGTTGTTGATGGAAAAGTTGTTTACGAAGGTGTTGCTGAAGCGTTTAACCTGCCTCTTACAAATGTTGAAACCGTGTTAAACTAAAATCAATTAATACATAATATTATTATCGAATTAAAGAATTTGGTAATCCTTAAAAAAAGTTTTTCGTCATTAGGCGAAAAGCTTTTTTTGTTTTGTGCTATATTTAACCCACTAATTTGCAGGAATGAACAAAATCAAACAAAAACTTTACGAAATTATTTTTGAAGCCGACACTCCCGCCGGAAAACTTTTCGATGTTGTGTTGCTTGTTGTAATTTTGTTGAGTGTTGTTTTGGTTATGCTTGAAAGTGTTCCTTCAATAGCAGCAAACAATCTTCTTATTTTGCATAAACTGGAATGGATTATTACCGGAATTTTTACCGTTGAATATCTTCTCCGTATTTTAATCACCAAAAGACCAGTTCGGTATATTTTTAGCTTTTACGGGATTATTGATTTTCTATCGGTAATTCCCACCTACCTGAGTTTGGTTTTTGTAGGTTCGCACAGCCTGGTTGTAATCAGGATGCTGCGGTTGATAAGGGTTTTCAGAATTTTAAAACTCACACGTTACACTTCTGCAGGCCAGTCACTGAGGCGTGCACTGTGGGCAAGCCGCGAAAAAATCAGTGTTTTTATTTTCCTTGTCCTGATACTTGTTGTTATTATCGGGACAATAATGTATTTGATAGAAGGGGAAACGTACGGTTTTAAAAGCATCCCAACAAGTATTTACTGGGCAATTGTTACGTTAACAACTGTTGGTTATGGCGATATCAGCCCCGGAACTGCGTTGGGCCAATTTCTTGCAAGCATTGTTATGATACTGGGATATGCAATTATTGCCGTTCCTACGGGAATTGTAACTTCGGAATTAATGAAACCTGCAAGCAAACAAAATACGCAGGTGTGTCACAATTGTTTGTGCGAAACCCATGACGATGATGCGATTTATTGCAAGAAATGCGGGGCAGAGTTGAATCCATAGGGAAGCGGAGTTTCTAACTCCGCATTTCTTTTTCACGGGGTTGGAAACCTCACATTTCTTTTTCACGGAGTTGGAAACTCCGTGTCCCGTTAACAACATAAAACTTTTGTGGATATTTTAATGGAGCGATATAAATGAAGCGAAAAATCATTTGCTTAGTTTTGCAACTCGTTATTAGTCATCACCCGACTCCGAGTCGGGCGATGACTTGAAAATATGACTTGAAAATAAAAAATTATGATACAGTATTTAAATCTTTTAGAGACCATCTTAAAAGAAGGCACGCCCAAGGAAGACCGCACCGGAACTGGAACAATCAGTCGTTTTGGTCACCAGATGCGCTTCGATTTGAGCGAAGGTTTTCCGGTTGTTACTACAAAAAAATTGCACCTGAAATCGATAATCCACGAACTTTTATGGTTTTTGGCAGGCGACACAAACATAAAATATTTAACTGATAACGGAGTACGAATTTGGAACGAGTGGGCAAGTCCTGATGGCGATCTCGGCCATATTTACGGCTATCAGTGGCGAAGCTGGCCAACTCCCGACGGTGGTCATATCGATCAGATCAGCAAAATTATTGATTCAATAAAAAATAATCCCGACTCCCGCCGGCACATTGTTAGTGCCTGGAATGTTGGCGAACTCGATAAAATGAACCTGCCGCCCTGTCATATTCTAGTTCAGTTTTACGTTGCTGATGGTAAACTTTCGTGTCAGTTATATCAGCGCAGTGCCGATGTTTTTCTCGGAGTTCCTTTTAACATTGCATCTTACGCACTTCTCACTTTAATGGTGGCACAAGTTACAAACCTGCAACCGGGCGATTTTGTGCATACTTTTGGTGATGTGCACATCTACAATAACCACCTCGATCAGGTGAAACTGCAACTCACCCGCAAACCTTTTCCGCTGCCCACTATGAAAATTAATCCTGAAATCAAAAATATTTTCGATTTTCGATTTGAAGATTTTGAATTGGTAAATTATCAGGCGCACCCACATATTAAAGGGGAAGTTGCGGTTTAAAAGTGCTAAAAATGATCCATAAAAACATTTCAATAATAGTTGCCATTGCCGAAAATTTTGCCATTGGTAAAAACAACGATTTGCTTTTTCATCTTCCAAACGATTTGAAAAGGTTTAAGGAAATTACGTCGGGACATAGTTTGATAATGGGACGAAACACGCTGCTTTCGTTGCCAAAATGGCCATTACCCAATCGCCGGCACATTGTAATAACCGATAAAAAAGATGATATCTTCCCCAGCTGCGAAGTAGTTTTTTCGATTGACGAAGCTTTGGAAAAAGTGAAAAACGAAGCTGAAGCTTTTATAATTGGCGGCGGAATGATTTACCGCCAGTTTTACCCAATTGCCGGTAAATTGTATTTGACGCTTGTGCATCAGCCGTTTGAGGCAGATACTTTCTTTCCTGAAATAAACTTTTCAGAATGGAATGAAATTTCACGCGAAGATTTTTACGATGAAAAAAATGGGTTCAGTTATTCGAACATCAATTTGGAAAGAAAAGAAAACCAGTTGTAAAAAAATGAAAAAAACGCTTTTCGTTATTCTGTCAGTTTTTGTCGGCATTTCAGTTCTTGCGCAAAAACCCGCGCTTTTAAAGTTAAAATACGAACAAAACTACACGCCAGCGTATTCCGAAGTAATAGAAATGTTCAAGCTTCTTGATGAAAATTACGAAAATGCAGTTTTACTTGAGAAAGGATTAACTGATTGTGGAAAACCACTGCATCTGTTTGTAATTAACAACGAACCTGAATTTAATCCTGAAAAAATCAGGGAGCAGGGAAAAACTGTTTTGCTCATCAACAACGGAATTCACCCGGGTGAACCCGAAGGAATTGATGCAAGCCTTTGGTTTGCCGACGACCTTCTTCGAGATAAAGACGGAATGGCCAAACTGCTTGAAAATACAGTAATCATTATTATTCCTGTTTATAATATTGGAGGACATTTAAATCGCAGCGCGTACAACCGTTCGGGGCAAACCACACCCTACGAAACCGGGTTTCGCGGAAATTATGCCAACCTCGACCTGAACCGCGATTTCACAAAATGCGACTCGGAGAATGCGCGTAGTTTCACAACAATATTTGCGGAATGGAACCCTGACGTTTTTTTGGATACGCACACAACCAATGGTTCCGACCACCAGTACAGCATCACTTTAATACCTCCGCCACCCGCACTTTTCCCACCGGTTATGGAAAATTTTATCAGAAATAAATTCCTTCCCGATTTATATTCTGAAATGAAAAAAGGCTCGTATGATTTGATTCCTTACGTTGACTATATTTATGACGACCCTAAAAAAGGAATTGCAATGTCACAGGAAGGGCCGCGTTATTCGTCGGGTTACGCAACCATGTTCCACAGCTACGGAATGATAACCGAAAATCAGATTTACAGAAATTTCCCTGACCGTGTAAAATCATGTTACCAGTTTATTAATGTTCTGGCAAATTTCGTTTCTACCAATAGTGGGGCCATAAAAAAATCACGTGCTGACGGAATCAGGGAATCAATGGCTTTTAATAATTATCCGGTTGCATATCAACTGGATACAACAAAATTCGAAATGATTGAATTTAAAGGTTTCGAAGTTGATAAAAACCAAATCAGCCCGGTTAGCGGATTGCCCCGTTTTGGGTACGACACATCAAAACCATACACTGAGAAAATAAAATATTTCAATTTTTTTGCTCAAACTGAAACGGTTGAAGTTCCGGAATTCTACATTTTGCCGCAAAGTTACCGTGAAATAGTTGAAAGGCTGGATTTGGTAAAAATTAAATATTCAAGATTACCGAATGATACATTGGTTAATTTAACTGTAGAATATTTCGATGATTTTTCAAGCCCTTCAAAACCGTTTAATGGCCATTATTATCATGATAAAATAACCACACACAGCGAGAAACAGAAAGTTCAGTATTATGCAGGAGATATACTGATTCCTGTTCGGCAGGAAAAAATAAAATACCTGTTGGAAATGTTTGAGCCAAAAGCGGGCGACTCATTTTTCAGATGGAATTTTTTTGATAATGTACTCGATCAAAGAGAATATTTTTCGTCGTACGGGTTTGATGCAAATGCTTTTAAATATCTGAACGAACATCCTGACTTTAAAGCAAAGTTTGATGAAAAAAGAAAATCGGATGCTGAATTTGCCAACAATCACCGCGCCCAGTTAGCCTTTATTTACAATAACAGCGAGTGGTTCGAAAAAACCTGGAAACGTTATCCGGTGGGAAAAATTTATCAGAAATAATAATCCGGCGATTTGAAATCCGGCAAATGGTTTTACCGAAATTTGGAAACAAATTCTCAATATTGCTCAAAAGTTATAACTGTTTCATAACCAGTTTTGCCTTATCAAACTCTACAATTTTTGAAAAGAATTCAACAAAACCGTCATATTTTTCTTTTGGCCATTCGCCTTTGTAAATTGTAATTTCGCGTGTATAAGTAATCTTATTTTCGGCTTGGGTTATGTTCGAAATATATTCGCCGAATTCGGTATTTATTGTTTTTCCTTTAGGCAGAGTTTCGGTTTGATAACCTTCGGGTAGTAAAAAAGTCAGGGAATCTTTGTCATAATAAGAAAAATCCTGAACAACAGGCAACTGTCGGTTTTCAGTTTTTTGTGGAGAAGATCTTCTTTTATTGAAAACATTTAGGGGAATAAATAAACGGGTGCCGGTTTTCGTAGCAAACAAATCAGAGTTTATTGAGAATGTTTCACTCGCAGATGGTAATATATCTTTATCTTCTGAATAATTAATGCCGTTTATTTTTAATCCGGGCAAAGCCATGTCATCCAGAAGCTCCTTTTCCTGTTCCTTGTAACTTTCGGTTATTACAGGGGCAACAAAATCATATTGATAGCCTGAATAGTAAGTAGTAACAGACCCATTCATGCTGCCATCCGGAGCTATATTTATTTCGGCGTTTCGCAGTTGCTGGTTTTGCCGGGCATTTAATTTTGGGGTTTTTGTAAGTATTCCGCCATTTTCGGTAATGAGCAAAACCGTCCGGTTTGCGCTCGGTTCGCTAAAAAATCCGAAAGGTTGGGTTTGGCTTGTACATTCGAGCCAGAGCGTATCTTTATTTACGGGGACACAAACCACAGCATGGTTATTTTGATTTATGGAAGGAAACTCGGTGTAAAGAATGCCCGGATTGCTGGCAACACCGGCAACTGTATAAACCGATGGAATTCCAACACAGTTTAAAATCGCCCTCATGTAATTTGATAAGGCTTTGCAATCGCCATATCCAAGCCTATCGACAGTTTCGGCCGGAAAGGGCTGAAAACCTCCAATTCCAAGCTGAATGCCAACATATCTTGTGCGTTTTTGCATGTATTCATACAACTGCTTCACAACGGCAACAGTATCGCTGATTTCGCCAACCATATTTCTGATTTCAGTCTGCCGCTGCGCCGGAAGTTGGTCGCGACCTTCATTCAATTTCCATATCCAGGTTCCGAATTCATTCCAGGTTGTCATTTTACCCGGAAAACCGTCGTAGGTAAATTGGGTGGGAGCAATTAATACCTGTGGCGTGAAAGTGTATATTTCAGGAGAATAAGGTTCTTCTCGGATGGCAAATAATGTGTCTAGTTTCCATTCCGAAATATTTCTCCCATTTTCTTTTTTCGAAGTCAGGCAATTGTAGGGTAAGTTCAGTTCTTTTACACGGATTTCCATTCCTTCGGGCCATGAAACCACAAACGATGATTTTTCTACTGCATAGCGAAAGTCTGAAACAGGTTTCCAATTCGGATAAGCCAGTAATCCATTGTGTTCAATTTCGTATTGATATTCAATAGTATATGGATATGTGTCGGTTTCAAAACGGGCAACTTTCATCCTGTAACTGTCATAAAGTGATCCCGAAGTTGTAATATTTACATCGCTAATCAACGAGTTTTTTAATTTCTCGTCCTGAAATCCGAGGGCATCGTAACTTTTTCCTGAAATACTTGTGACTTTTACCTGGTTATCATAAAAGACAAGCAGATTTCCAAATTGCTCGCCTTTTTCATTAAGTACAGTAACAACCATTTTTACACGTTCGGTTGCTTTTCCGTAATCTTTTAATTCAAACTCATGCGTGTATTCGCGGCACACTGCATTGGCATCCTTTTTAAGTTTTTCAGAAATTGTGAATGACGGATATATTGGTTCTTTTTTATCGCTGGCGCTTGAAATGAAAATAACACAAACTAAAATCAGCAGGAATACAGCTTTCATGTTTTTATATTTTCTTGAAAACAATTTGTTCCGACTGTTTTAATATCATCCGGTCGTAAATATTTTTCAGGCTTTCGTACTCAGTCGGTAAAAAAACCGGTTTTTCAACATTTAGTCTGTAATTAAGCATCACAGAATTTCCTATCTGGCCTGTTTGACAAATAAATTTAATGCTTTTATCATCGAGCACCAACGTTAAACTTTGCGGGATTTCTTCAACCATATATCCTTCAGGAATTGCTATTGAAATCTGGTATGATTCATTAAAGATATTTCCAAAATCTACCGGATATTCACGTTTTGGCGCTGTAAAAGGATTTTCATCAAGTTTACCTTCAATAACCGGGTTAACATACAGGTAATCGGCAACCTCTTCGCCATCGCCGGGTATTGTTACCGAATATTTTGTTAAAACCCCCTTATTTATGCTGTCTAAGTTTTCTACCGAGACATCATCATATTTCAAACCGGTTGATTTACTTTTTAATTTGTCGAAATATTCCTTTTCACCGCCACTTTCTTTAACTGCTTCCCTGAAATTGTATGCTGCATGTGCTGAACGTTTTGTAATTAGCGATCCTGAGAAAGAACCATTTTTATATTCAAGAGAAGCCATTGTTCTTCTTTCACTTACAGGATTTTCCAGTGCAATGCTTCCGGCTTCATCTTTTTTAACCAATGTACCCTCGCCGTTTAAACAGCGCAGTGGTAATAATCCAAGCGAAAGATTAGGTTCGGTAGCATCAAGAAGGATTTGTTTTGCATCAATTACTGCCCTGACGATTACATAATTACATTCAGTGAGTGAAGCATGTGCCGGGTTAATAATTCCATGATTTCTTGTGCTTAAAATTATGGGGTTCGATTCTATCCCGGCTTCAGTAAGCATTGCATTCAGCACCATATTAATGTCTGCCGAATTGCCGGTTTTATCAGAAAGAATCTTTTTCAAAGATTTTGAAGGCCATAAAGTAAGATTTCCATCCCATTTTATATTTTTTTGAATATAGCTGTAAATCGCTTCGAGTTTCAATTTCTTATCATCGGTATTTTTTGTCAGCAATTCAACGGTTTCGCTTACCTGTCGTGTGCTTCTTATCAATCCGCCAAAATCTTCATCGTCGATTAATTGATTTACAACCTCTTTCCACGAGTTTGTGTAATTTTTAAATTTTCCGCCAATTTTTGTAAAATCAACACTGGCAAGTTCAAATTTTATTTTTGTAGTAAAATTTTCGATGGTAGTTAAATATGGTTCCTCATCAATAGCCGGAACTTCCATTGCAGCATAATTAAAAATGTTTGCTTCATATGTTATTTTGTTGTGCTCAAAATTGCTGTGAACCGGGCTAAAACCACCTGCAGATGACCGGTTTGTTGTAGTAAAACTAATGTCGTCACTTTTGGATTCTTTACGCAGGGGAAGCAAGGGGTGATATCCGAGCGAAGAATGGTTGTAGTAAAAATATTCGGGGTAAGTAACTCTGTACTGACTCCATTTAACCGGTATGCTGTATTGGAACTTCCACTCCTGCAGGTTCCACAAAAGATTGGAATTAATTTCGTATTTCAAATCAATAACAGACCCAACTTTAACCGAAGGAAATGCAATCCGGGCCATTTCATAATATTTATTTTCACGTTCCTTTGATATTGATTCCTTTTTCAAACTGGTTTCCACAGTTTTCCCATTTTCGAGATTAAAAGTTGCGCCTTTTATATTCTGAATAGCTTCCTTGTTCAAGCCATTTGAATAAATCGGAATACTGAAATTACCCCAGTCAGTACCATTTTGTTTCAGAATTTTTAAGCGAACAAAACGCGAATAGAATAATTTGAACTGGTCTTCGGAAACGTCATATCTGATTTCCGTACTACCTTCGTCATAAAGAATTACAGCTTCGGCAGCAGTGTCAGGTTCATAAACAACCATTTTTAATTCTTCATCCGAAATTTTTTCGAACTTAATTTTTGGGGCTTCCTGTGAGAAAAGCTTTGAAAACAGTGCTAAAGCAAGCAGGAGAAATGTCATTTTAGTCTTCATCTTATTTTGTATTTTGAGATCCGCAAATAAAATCGAAATATTTATTCTAACAATAAAAATTTATATGTTGTACAATATAAAATTGAAGATTTTTTTGGTTTTCTGCATTTTTAAATTTGGTGTTTTAATTATTGTTTCCATCTGAACAAACCGGTTAATTGTTCTTTTTATAATTTATTTTGTAAATCGCATTCTATAAAATTGACTGTATGCTTTGCATCTTCCTGAAAAATACCGATCCTTTTTTCTGTCTCGCCGCCGAAGAATATCTTTTAAAGAATTTTGACGACGACATTTTTATGCTCTGGCAAAG
>DAOPKR010000145.1:0-10063 GCA_035391305.1 Draconibacterium sp. | reverse complement strand
AAGGGGTTGAAATGAATGAGAAAAGTCAAATAGTTTTTATGTTTTACAACCTATTTTTTAATAACAAGAATTCATTTTGAACCTGTATTTTTGTGTACAATGAGTCATTTTGAAAAAATACTGAACCTAAAGAATTTCAAAACTGAGGAAATTATCTTTTTATTGAAATTAAAGGGAGATGAACGACTTCAACTCCTGCAAAAAGCGCAGAAAATTAAAGAGGAAAATGTTGGTAATAAAGTTTTTTTCCGAGGTCTGATTGAATTTTCAAACCGATGCTCAAAAGATTGTTTGTATTGCGGAATCAGAAAAAGCAACGAAAAAGTGGTTCGTTACAACGTTTCTGATGATGAAATTCTGGATGCCTGCCGGTTTGCCTGGGAAAAAGGTTTTGGTTCGGTGGTGTTGCAATCGGGTGAAGTTTCTTCAAAAGAATTTGTTAAAAGGGTTGATAAATTACTTCAAAAAATAAAACAACTTTCGAATAACGAACTCGGAATAACGTTAAGTTGTGGCGAGCAAACCATGGGAACATATAAACGCTGGTTCGAAAGTGGCGCACACCGCTATTTACTTCGCATTGAATCTTCAAACCGTGAATTGTATTACAAAATTCACCCCGAAAATAAAATTCATTCTTTTGAGAACAGAATTGAGTCGCTGTACAATTTAAGGGAAACAGGTTATCAAACGGGAACCGGGGTAATGATTGGTTTACCATTTCAAACTGCGGAGGATTTGGCTGAAGATTTACTCTTTTTCAAAAAAATGGATATTGATATGTGTGGAATGGGTCCGTATATCGAGCATGAAAATACACCGCTGTTTCAATTTAAGCACCTTTTGAAAACAAAACAGGAAAGGTTTAGTCTGGCGCTAAACATGATTGCAGTTTTACGTTTACTGATGCCCGATATAAATATTGCCGCAGCAACTGCCCTGGAAGCAATCGACCCGTTTGGGCGGGAAAAAGCCCTGAATGCCGGAGCAAATATTATTATGCCAAATATTACACCGCATCAATATCTCGAAAACTATTTGTTGTATGAAAACAAGCCAATTCAGGGGGAGGATAAAAATCAGTCGATAAGCGAGTTGGAAAATAGATTAAAAAAATCAGGAAATGAAATCGGTTATAATTCGTGGGGCGATTCGAAACATTTTAAAAGTTCAAAGCATTCTGTTTAAAATTTAATGAAAAGGTATCGAATGCTGATTTCGTGTGTCGGTTCAAAATTAAGTGTATTATCTCTTACATTCTATCATTCCATCATTCACGCATTCATGCATTCATCTCACTGTAATATGAAAACACCTCTCTTTCCGTTCGGTAACAACAACGCAGCGGTTTTCCTTACGTAATTCTCCAATAGCTTCCGAGAGTAACTTTATTGCCGGCCCATCTTCAACTTCAAATTTATCCATCAGTTTTGGCTTTCTGAAAACCCGTGCATAAGTAATATCGAAAGTAGTGCCATATAAATGTGATGAATTGGAAGAAGCATTTACATTTGAACGGCCAAGCCGGCGCTGACTTTCACCGGTCCGCAGCAACGAAGTAATCTGAAAATATCTTTTTTTCAGGTCTTTTTCTTCAAGTTTTTTCTGAAAACGTTCGCCAATTTCATCAAGTAAATCAGCAGCTTTTGGCGTGAGGTAGGGATGCGAGTGCGTAAGTTTATCAACAACGTAGTAATCTGAGTTTTCAATTTTTACCAAATCTCCCTCCGACACAAGTTCTTTTACTTTTTCGTTGAACTCTTTGTCCGATTTAAAACCCTTTATCCCGTTTGCTTCGGCGTATTTTAAATGGATTTTATTCAAATCAGAATATTTATCGACAATGATTGTCCCGATAACGCGGGGTTCAATTGCTTCCATTTCTTCCATTTTCTCTGCCGTTGCCGGACGCGAGAAAATGGAAAAACCGATAATCGCAACAATAGAAACTATACTGAAAATCAAAAGTTTATTCCGAACCCCTTTTTTTAATTTATATTTTTTCTTCCCCCTTCTCATTGATCTCCTTGATTTAGATATAAGTCAAATAAAAAATGCGTCAAATATTATTTGATGCAAATTAAGGTTAAAACAAAGTCGTGGTATTTGTAGTGGAAGGAAGTTATAAACACAGTTTTGTTAGCTGGATAAAAAGGAAAAGGTGAACCTATCCCGAAATGGAATTCAGTTCACCTTTTTTTATGATTTATTAATTTAATTGACAGCTGAAATTTTAACAGCCCAGGCCAGATCACACGGTAGATTTTTCCTGATTTTTTCGGGTATAAAAATTTTCACACCTTCTTCGGTATTTTCCCATTTCAGATTACCATCGGAACCGAGTAAATTCAGTTTTGCATTTTTCGCGGCAAATATTCCTTTAACTATAAATGATTCAGGAAGTTTTTTAGTGAGGGCTTCACTTGAAGTGAAACCCTCACTTTCTGAAATATCAAGATAAATGGCATAAACAGCTTTTGTGTCTTTTTGCTGTGTCAGGCAAATATTATCGGTTTTGAATGGTGCAATTGCCCGGGTCGAATAAATAGCTTCACCGTTTACGTCGATCCATTTTCCCATTTCATCCAATAATTTGTAGGCAGCTTCGGGCCATGTTCCATCGGGCGCGGGGCCAATATTATAAAGCAGGTTACCGCCTTTGGCAACAATATCAATTAACATGTGGATTGCCTGTTTTGGGCTCATAAACTGTGGATTTGGAACCCACGCCCAGCCACCACCTGCAATAATGCACGATTCCCAGGGGTAGGGTAGCTGTGTTTCAGGAACCCGGTTTTCAGGAGTCAAATAATTCTGGTTTGGTCCGCGAACTGCGCGGTCAACAACTATCAGTCCCGGCTGTTTTTCACGAGCTTTTGCGGCAAGTTCGTCCATTCTTATATCCTGATTTATTCCGCGGCTTTTAAGAAACCCGGTTTTACTTCCGCGCAAAGCAGCCGTGTATGCGTCTGAAAAAGATTCCGGGTCTTTCTTTGAAACCCAGCCACCATCGAGCCAAAGAATGTCAATTTTGCCATAATCGGTCATCAGTTCCATAATTTGGTTTTGGGTAAACTGAACAAATTTCTCCCATTTTTCTGGGTGTTCAGCAGGGTCGTAATTTACATTTCTATCCATTGGCGGGAATTTTGGATCCCAGTAAAATTCAGAGTGCCAGTCGGGTTTCGAGAAATAAGCACCTGCCCACAATCCTTCGGCCCTGAATGCATTAAAAATTTCTTTTGTAACATTGGCACGAGGATTCACGCTAAAAGGAGTTTCTTTTGAAGTGATTTTATAATCAGTGTATTTCGAGTCGAACATGCAAAAACCATCGTGGTGTTTGGTGGTGAAAACCACATATTTCATTCCGGCATTTTTTGCCGCAGCGGCCCATTTCTCAGGATTGAAATTTACCGGGTTGAACGAAAGTTTAAGGTTTTCGTATTCCTTTTTGTAGGTGAAATAATCACCAGGATTTGAGCCTTTTTTGCGTTCGCACCAGCCGTAATCTTCAGGACAAATCGACCACGATTCAACAATTCCCCACTGGCTGTAAGCGCCCCAATGCATCAATAATCCAAATTTCAGGTCTTGCCACTCTTCCAGTTTTTGCAACACTTTTTTGTCGGTTGGCCACACGTAACCAGTTACTTCATGTTCATATTGCGCAGTGGCATTCAATACAAAAAATATTGAAATCAGTAATGTAAGTTTTTTCATATTAATCTTGTTTTTTTATTGAGTTCTTCCGTTTTAATAAAGTTCCTTTTCTCAACTTTCGGAGGTGGCCGGGAGGAGGTTTCCAACTATTCTTCTACCATGAAATTCTTTTGCTCCCGTAACCTTCCGGATTTCTTCCACATTCGAATCCAAAACTTTTCCCGCAACTAAAATAATTATTTTGTCTCCGGCAATTTTAATCATTTCCCGAATTGTTGCCTGTCCTTCAAGAGCAGTTGGCAAGCCGCCCGAAGTTAAAATTCGTTTAATATTTTCGATTTTCAATAATTCCGTAACGCCATCAACCGGGTTTTCCATTTCGTCAATTGCCTTGTGAAAGGTTACAGGTAAAGGTGAAGCACAATCAGCAAGAATTTTTGTGTTTTTAATATCAATCTTATTTTCAGGAGTTAGCAGTCCAAACACAATTCCGGAGGCTCCGGCTTTTTTTGCCAGATCGATTTCTGATTTCATTTGAGCGATTTCATCTTCGGAATAAATAAAATTCCCCGCGCGTGGCCGAATCATTACCATTACCGGAATTTTTAAGTTTGAAATCGTTTTATTCATTAATTCGAACGAGGGTGTTAATCCGTCATTTATTAAATCAGAACATAATTCAATTCGGTTTGCTCCTCTTTTTTCTGCCAGCACAGCTTCTTCAAAAGTTTCAACACAGGCTTCTTTAAACATTTTACACAAAATTTTGATTCATTATTATGGCCGCAATTTCGGAAAAATATCTCCGTTTTGCAGAATTATTCTTTATTTTGTTTCTGAAGAAAACCGGAAATGAAATATAACCTGATAACAATACTTGGCCCGACTGCAACCGGAAAAACCGGTTTGGCAGCACATTTGGCAGCCCGGATAAATGGCGAAATAATTTCAGCTGATTCCCGTCAGATTTACCGTGGAATGGATTTGGGAACCGGGAAAGATTATGCTGATTATTATGTTGATGGCAAAGAAATTCCATCGCATTTGGTAGATATTGAAGATGCCGGTGTCCATTACAATGTTTTTCGGTTTCAAACCGATTTTATAAAGGTTTTTGAAGAAATAAATGCGCGGAATAAATTTCCCGTTTTGTGTGGTGGCAGTGGATTGTATATTGAAGCTGTTTTAAAAAACTACCGTTTGACAGAAGTTCCGCCAAACAAAACTTTGCGCAAAGAACTGGAAGGGAAAACACTTAATGAATTAACAGAAATACTAAAAAACCTGAAATCGAAACTTCATAACCAAACAGATGTTGAAACCGACCGCCGGGCAATTCGTGCTATCGAAATTGAAAAATACTATGCTGAAAACCCCGATTTTGATTCATTCTTCCCCGAAATAAAGAGCCTGAATATTGGGATTAATTTCGACCGTGAATTGCGTCGGCAGCGGATTACAACGCGCTTAAAACAGCGGCTTGATGAAGGAATGCTTGATGAAGTGCAAAAATTGCTGGATTCGGGTTTAACTCCTGAACAACTTATTTATTACGGGCTTGAATATAAATACTTGACTTTGAACTTAATAGGTAAACTTTCCTATGACGAAATGTTCCGCCAACTTGAAATTGCAATTCACCAATTTGCAAAACGTCAAATGACCTGGTTTCGCGGAATGGAAAAACGGGGAACTAAAATCCATTGGATTGACGGACATTTGCCAATGGAGGAAAAAGTTGAGGAGATTTTGAAACTTCAGACTTAATTTTTTACCTGCCAAACCAACCTTGCCCGAATCAAGTCTGCTCCGTCAACTTCGCGTACAACGCTGCACAAATGGTGTTTTTCATCTACAAACTGTTTTTTAACAGCAAGCCGGTCAGTTGGCAAACCTTCTTTTATAAAGTTAATTTCAAATTCAACCAAATCATGTTTTTCATGAAACCCAAAATCGTAGCTGTCGATTATTCGTTCAATATACCGTCCGGTGTTAAAATGCTGGTTGATATCAATTTCATTAAAAAGTACCGGGGTAAACTGAAGATCATCTTCATTTTGCGGAGAATTTACTTTACCCGAATTTTCACCAAAAACACTCTCTTCATATTTTGGGAAGTTGTTAAATTCGGTTAAGCGCACAATTCTTTTTGTTTCGGCATTCACAACCAGCCAGCTACTTGTTGCCTGTACTATAATATTACCCTGTTCATCTACAAAATTAAAATCGCGGTAGCCATAAAATCCGTCGGTTCCGCGCGACCAGGTTTCAAGTGTAAAATTTTCGCCCCAAACCGGACGCCGGTCAATCTTTACAAGCAACCTCGAAAGAACCCAAAATTGCTGGTCTTTTTTCAGGTTATCATATCCAAAACCCAAAATACCAGCATGTTCCCATGCAATATCCTGCATCTGGTAAAAAAGGTACGAAGTTGAAAGTTTTCCAAAGCGATTAATAAAATAGGATTTGGTATTGAGATGGTTGATGTGTTTCATTATAATAACATTTGATTTGGAAGGCCGGTCCCTGAAGCGAAAAAACTTCTGACTCCCGACTTCCGGCTTTCTTTTTAAACTTTTCTGCAAATTTATTGTTCGGTTTTGAAATACTTCATGATTTAACCATTTTTGCACAAAATTTATCAAAAAACAACATGAGCGAAATAATCATTAAAACTCAGGGGCAGATTGACGGGATTCGGAAAAGCAGCCATTTGGCGGCACAGGCGCTCGATTTTGCCGGCCAGTTTGTTAAAGCCGGAATTTCAACTGGTTTTATAGATAATAAAATAGAAGAATTTATTTTGTCGCATGGCGCTATTCCTGCAACAAAAGGTTACAACGGTTATCCTAAATCTTCATGTATCTCGCTCAATGAAGTTGTTTGCCATGGAATTCCTTCGGAACAAACTGTTTTAAAAGAGGGTGACATTTTGAACATTGACGTAACTACTATTTTGGATGGCTTTTATGGCGATACTTCGCGCATGTTTTGGGTGGGAGAGATTTCTCAGGATGCTGAAAAATTAATAACAGTTACAAAACATTGTATGAACCTGGGAATTCAACAGGTTGTTCCGGGTAATTATTTCGGAAATATTGGTTTTGCCATTAACCGTTTTGCAAAAGCCAAAGGTTACAGTGTGGTTTACGAATTTTGCGGTCATGGTGTAGGTGTAGATTTTCATGAGGAACCACAGGTTGATCACACATCACGAAGAAATACCGGGCCTAAAATGAAACCGGGAATGATTTTTACTATCGAACCAATGATAAATCAGGGAAGAGCCGGGACAAAAATCGACAAACATGATGGCTGGACCGCCCGATCGGTTGACAACAAACTTTCAGCGCAATTTGAACATACTATTCTGGTTACCGAAACCGGTTATGAAGTGCTGACAGATGTACATAACGAATATCCGGTAACATAAAAAGCGCAGGTAATCAATTACCCGCGCCTGCTTTTCGTTTGTATTTCCCTTTTTTATTTCCAGATATTAACATTCATCATCCAGTCTTCAAACCTGAGATCATCATCTGTTAATTCAGCCGGAAAGGAATAATTGTTGATGAAAATATATTTCTGAGTTTGTACCGGAATAATGGGTTCAACCATGTTATTTTTAATTTCAAAAATGTTTTCATCCAACATCCAGTCTTCTAATTCCAATTCTTCATCGGTTGCTGTTTCAATTGTTGCTGAATTTACATTAAATGTTTTTTCATCAATCATCCAGTTTTCAATTTCCAATGGAGTTTCAATTTCTGATTCAACAGAAGTTGCAGAAGTAAAGTTGGAGTCATCAAGCATCCAGCTTTCGATAGTTAAAGGTGATTCTGTTTCATTTACCAGGTATGTTGCAAATGAGCTTCCTGCCAATGACTTACCTGAATTGAAAGTTGTGTTAGAAAAATGATTGCTATAAGTTACATTTACCATTGCCAAATTTTTGGCTGAGTTGTTTACCGGCGACAATGTATTTTCAATTTGTGCATCGATTGAAAAACCAAGAATTGAAAAACCTATTGCCAATGCTGCTGTTAAAGTTGCTTTCTGAATTTTAATTGTTGTTTTCATGACTCGTTCCCTCCGTTTTAATGTTTTCTATTTTAAAGCTTTTGTTTTTTGTTTTCGTTAATATGACGTCTGTTTTTTTGATTCGTTACAAAATTTTAGAACTATTTTTTAAATTGTACTATATGTTACATTGAAATATGTTATGCAAATATATGAATAAAAAATAATACCATGCAATACATAGTAGTATAAATATTTTAAATAATTTTATATCACTTTGTTAATGTTCAGGAAAAGAGGTTTTTAGATGAGTGATTTTAAATGAGATATTTTTACAGTAAACAAACTGTCAACTGCTAAATGACAGTTTAGTTGACGAAATGTTACAGTATTAAGATGATTTTTTATTTTATAATGACAGATCGGGTTTTGAATTTAAATTATTCCACGATTTTCGAAATATCCATTAAAATCAACTGTCGTCCTTCATTGTCAACCGGACAATCAATACAAACCATTTTCCCGTTGTTACCCGATCGCGGATGCGTATCGCAGCGCCACTCACCTTTGTATTCTTCCGGTGCATAAAAATCGCCAAGTGGTATTTTTATATCAGTTTCGGTATTGTATAAATATACATGTTGAAAACGGTCTTTGTCAGGATAGGAATCGTTGAGAATCCAGCTTTTAAAATTTGGCAAATAAGTGTTGTGCCCGTTTACCGGCATTTTTTCCTGATTTAAAACGTAGGTTTCATTTGGTTTTCCATCGGTAAAAACATAAAATCCATTTCCATCCGACTGCTGCTTTGTCCATGCCGTAATTTGGGTTTTGTTTTTCCATATAAAATGCGAAGTGTAATTCGAAGGATCAACAAGATTTATGTTCTTTCCCTCTAAATCGGAGGTGTACATTAGAGTTGCAAACCCACCAACATCTTTTTTCGATTGGGCTTTCCAACGGTGAAGAAAAATAAACCGGCTACCATCAGTGTTAAAAAGCAGGTGGTTAAACCAGTTTTTTTGGGTTGAACGATCGGCGTTGGCAGCATCATCGGCAAGCGGTGTCATTTCAACCATCTGACGGTATGTTATAATCAGTTTTTTGTCGCCTGTTTTCAGGTTACAAACATAAATTCCGGAATTATCAGGAGCAAGATTATCTTTATTTGGATCTTCAATTCCTGCATAACCATAACCCGGTCGAGTGTCCTGAATACGTTCAAAATCAGTAGATACGGCATGAATTCCATCGGGACTGAGTGCATAAATGGCAAAAGGCAGAATCTTCTCTTCTTTTGAATAGATATTAAATAGATGCGAAACAAATTGATTGTCAATCCTGTCGTTCCAAATAACCAGCGAGTCGCTTCCCGGAACGAACTGTAACATGCAACCCTGCTGCCATCCCCACGCTTTGGAAGTACCCAAATCAATCCATTTGTCGTTGTCTTCCAAATCAACCATTCCAATTTTTATTTCGTCTTCAGGTAAAGGTGAGCGACCTTCAAAATCAACTTCCATACAAAGTACAAACCGGTTTGAAGGATCAAACTGCAATTTGTCATAGTAGCCAAACCAGTGGTGTTTTGGTCCATGTGTAATTTTCCTGACAGGCACGTGAATTTCTGAATTTTCCAACCCATTAATTTTAATTTGAAATGGATCAGATTTTTGGGAAAAAGCTGAAATTGAAATAAAAACTGCAACAAAAATGATGATATAAGATTTTGACATAAATAAGAATTCTATTGGTTGAGTTGATAAAAATAACAATTGATTCGGTTTAATTCAAGGTTTCAAACCTGAATATCAAAAGCCAAAATGCAAGGATTTTTTATCTTTGTACTTTAAAAAAGGATTCAAATTATGTCGTTAGTTATTGAAGAAAAAGATTTGGAAAAGTTTATTATGGTTGGCGACCGTGTTTTGGTAAAGCCCAAAAATCCTTCGGGAAAAACCAAGTCGGGGTTGTTTTTGCCACCCACGGTTCAGGATAACGAAAAGGTGCAAAGTGGTTATATCGTTAAAGTTGGGCCTGGGTATCCAATTCCAACAGCTGCTGATGAAGACAATCAGTGGAAACCAAATGCCGATGACGTAAAATATTTACCGCTTCAAACTCACATTGGCGACCTTGCCATTTATTTAAGCCGAAACGGCCATGAAATTGAATTTAACAACGAAAAGTATATCATTCTCCCATATTCAGCTATTTTGATGATTATCAGGGACGAAAATATGTTTGAATAAGAATTTTCCGGGTTTAACAAAAAAGCCGCTTCAATTATTCTACTGAAGCGGCTTTTTAATAATTATTTCAGGCTCTATCCTTTAAACTCTTTACAAGCCATATAAATTCCTTCGAACAGTTCTTCAAC
>DAOPKR010000144.1:0-10535 GCA_035391305.1 Draconibacterium sp. | reverse complement strand
GTTGGGAAGTAATAATTTGGGATAATGCTGTTAAAACACTTGTTGATACTCAAACGGGTGAAATAGTTTATTATCTTGAATATGGTAACATGATTTAAAAAATGACAGAAAACAAAAATACTAACGTTAACACAGTAAATATTCCCGGGCGGGGTTTGGTGGCGCGCTTAAAATTGGGCACTGAATAAAAACACAAAGTTTTCACCCTTAAATTTTTACTTTTAAAAATCAGAATTACTTTTACTGCCTCATTTGTTAATTTCAGATATGAAAAAATTATTCCCCGTATTAATTATTTCCGCTCTTTCTGCAGCGGTAGTGTCCTGCACTCAAATTCCCCAAAAACCAAAACCTGCTATCAATTCCGATTTACAGGGAAGCATTAACCGTTTTAATGTTACCACTTTCGACAGTCTTGCAATTGATACTTTTGTAAGATCGTTTCCTGCACTTGGCAAATATGAAAACGACGTGAGAAAAATATACAGGGGATACAATTTTCACCACATTTGGTTCGACGAAAAAGGTGTGCTCGAATACGCCAGCTCGTTGTATGGCAAAGTGAAAGGAATTGCAAAAGAAGGGGTTTACAATGTTTTTCCTTATCCCGAAAAAATAGGGGGAATTTTTGAATCGGGAATAGAAAATACCTTGTCGAATGCTGAAACGGAAATAATGATCACAACCATGTTTTTGTTTTATGCCGAAAATGTGTACAAGGGAATCGACGACAAAACAGCTACTGCAATTGACTGGTTACTCCCCAAAAAACAGGTGTCGTATGAAAATCTGCTTGATTCAGTTTTAACAAACGGAGGAACTGCTGGCCTCAACGATTCGGTTTTAATCCGTCAGTATTTTAAGTTGCGCGATGTTTTAAAAGCGTATCGCGATATTCAAAAACACGGGGGCTGGGATTCCGTTTACATTGACGCAAAACTGAAATCCTTTAAACCGGGAGATACCGCAAGCGCCATTGTTCAAATCAGGCAACGGCTTTTTGTTACCGGCGATATTGCTGAAAACGACAGCAGTAATTTGTATGACGAAACACTTTTATCGGCTGTTAACAAATTTCAGAAACGAAACGGAAAAAAAGTTCAGCCCGCAATAACCCGCGAATTAGTCGACAGGATGAACGTGCCGGTTAGCGAACATATTAAAAAAATAGTTGTAAACATGGAGCGCTGGCGCTGGGTTTCTCCTGAAATTGCCAATGCCCGCGAATATATCTTTGTAAACATCCCTTCATATATGTTGCAGTTTAACCGCGATGGCGTTACAGTGCTTGAGTCGCCGGTGGTAGTTGGTAAAAGCATGTCGAAAACAGTTATTTTCAGTGGTAACATGAGTTACGTGGTTTTCAGCCCGTACTGGGTTTTGCCGACAAGTATAATAAACAGCGAAGTAAAACCGGGAATGAAAAAGGACAAAAACTACCTTGCCAAACACAACATGGAGTGGAACAATGGACAGGTCCGGCAAAAACCCGGCAGAAATAATTCGCTTGGACTTGTAAAGTTTTTGTTTCCAAATTCAAATAACATTTACCTGCACGATTCGCCATCGAAAAGTTTGTATGGAAAAGACAGCCGTGCTTTTAGTCATGGTTGTGTGAGAGTTGGAAAACCAAAGGATTTGGCAATTGAAGTCCTCAGAAATGATACCGCCTGGACACCAAAAGAAATTGATGCCGCAATGAAAGCCGGAACCGAAAAATGGGTTCAGTTAAAAGACAAAATACCTGTATATATCGGCTATTTTACATGCATGGTTGACCAGAACGGTGATTTCAATTTTTATGAGGACATTTATGAAATGGATGAAAGATTGTTTGATATTCTTATAGGTTATGAAGATGGAGATCAACTGGTTAATTGAAATTCATTAGTCATTTGAATTTAAGGTTTGTTTACAATCATTAACGAATTGTTAAGTCAAAACAGGTTTTAATGTTCATTTTAAAACCTATTTTTGCGCGATGAAAAAAATCTTTCTGATAATTCTTCTCATTTTAGTTTATCCTGTTCTGGAAAAGGCTGTTTCCGAAGAACCGTATATCTTGGAAGATAAATCCGATATTTATTCTTTTTTAAACTTATCGCAACTCGGTTTATCGAAAGAAGCGTACCAGTTTGCAGTAAAAGGATTTAACAAATTAAAAGAACAGGGGCAACTACTCAATTCATCAATACTCACGATTATCGATTTCTCCCAATCGAGCAATAACAAACGCCTGTATGTAATTGATTTATATAAAAAGGCGCTGCTTTTTAATACTTATGTTGCCCACGGCAAAAACACGGGAAATGAATTTGCTGAAAAATTTTCAAATATTCCGGGTACTTTTCAAAGCAGCCTTGGTTTTTATGTTACTGAAAATATGGCCATTGGCTCAAAAGTTGGTTTATCGCTTATTCTGAAAGGAATTGAAAAAGGGATCAACGATAAAGCACGCGAACGTGAAATAATTATTCATGGGGCCGATTACGCCACCGAAGATTTTATTAAGAAAAATGGCCGGCTCGGACGAAGTTTTGGTTGCCCTTCGTTGCCACCCGATTTAATAAAACCTGTCGCCGAATCAATAAAAGACGGAACCTGCCTGTTTATCTACAAACATGACGAGAATTATCTCAACAAATCAACCGTGCTGAATTAAGAAGTTGGAGTTCATAGTTCATAGTTCAAGGTTTAGAGTTTAGAGTTCAGTGGAATTGGAAGTAAAATGTAAGAGGAAAGTGATATTCAGCATCAAGCAACCAGCGTCAAGCAACCAGTATCAAGTATCAAGTAGCAAGTAACCAGTATCAAGTAACCAGTATCAAGTATCAAGCATCAAGCATCAAGTAACCAGCAACCAGTATCAAGTATCAAGTATCAAGTAACCAGTATCAAGTGTCCAGCAACCAGCAACCTACTTCTTCATCGACGATTCCCTGATTACCAGATTGGTTGGTAAAACAACTACTTCCTTTGAACCAGTACCTTTTTCAATCTGATCAAAAAACAAACGCGCCGCTTCCTTTCCCATTTGCAAAGTAGGATGGGTTACCGAAGTAAGTGCGGGTTCAACAAATGTTGAATGAAATTCATCAGTAAAACCAACAAGCGCAATATCTTCAGGGATTCTTAACCTGTGCTTTTTTATCTCTTTCATTGCCGCGAAAGCAACTGTGTCGTTAATACCGAAGATGGCATCCGGAATTTGCTTCAATTCAAGTAATTTGCGTGTGGCACTTGCTGCATCACCTGCATTCAGTTTGGTTTCAACAAGCAATTCGGGGTTAAATTCCAAACCACATTCATTCAGTCCTTTTAAATAACCTTCTTTTCTGTGTTTCGAAATATTCAGGTGGTCAGGTCCTGAAATGTAGGCAATCCGCCGGCAACCATTCGTGTAAAAATGGCGGGTAATGTTTGCTGCAGCTTCATTTCCGTCAACAGTAACCGACGGAACATTCAGCATTTCGGCAACCCTGTCGAAAAAAACCAAAGGAATTTCGTTTTGAATAAGATTTTCGAAATGGGTAAAATTGCTCGTTTCCTGGCTGATGCAGGCAATTATTCCTTCAACCCGCGTTTTGAGCAGGTTGTTCACAGCTTCTTTTTCCTTTTCGAGCGATTCGTTTGACGATGCTATTAAAATATAATATCCATTCTCTTTGGCAACTTCTTCAATTCCCGAAATAATTGATGAATAAAAATGGGTAACGAGATCGGGGACAATTACGCCAATCATTTTTGTTTGCTGGCGAAGCAAACCCATCGCGAGCGGGTTTGGAATATAATTTCTGGCTGTTGCAAGATCTTTGATTTTTTGGGTCAGTTCAGGGCCAATAATTGGATTGTCCTTCAGAGCCCGCGAAACAGTTGAAATTGAAATTCCAAGTTCGTCGGCTAAATCTTTTAATGAAACCGGCCGTTTTTTCATTTAAACAGAAAAAGGTGAAACACAAAAGTAACCAATTTTAATGTGCAAATAAAGACGGAACATATTAACACAGTCCTGAAACTTTATTCTAATATCGACATTCACATTCAAAAGGGTAAAAAAGATATGCAAGTATTAAATTAATGTTTTGTTAATGTAATTTCGTTGCTAAAGTCAACCATTATGAGATACATTTGTCATCAAAATTGAAAACTATGTCTTTTGAAACACCTTTGGGTTACGTTCTTTTTAAAACAAAACGGGTTTACAGCCATAAACTGATGACAAAGTTTAAAGAAAATGAAGTTGACCTCAGTCTTGACTTGTATATTCTTTTATTTCAGATTAATGCAAATGAATATGTAACACAGCAGGAACTTGCCGATCATTTGCAAAAGGACAAGTCGGTTGTAATGAGACAAATAAATGTGCTTATTGAAAGGGGCTTTGTTGTTCGTTCGTGGGACGTGAATGACAAACGCAAGAAAAATCTTGTTCTAACCGGTTCAGGCAGAAAAAAGCTTGAAGAAGCCGTTGAATTTGCCAGGAGTGTTTCGGATGAATTGTTTGCGGGAGTTAGCGTTGACGAGAAGCTTGTATTTGATAATGTTATACAACGCATTTTGGAAAATGGTGGTTTGGAAAATGATTCTTTAAAATGACAAAATGATTTAAACTTTTTATATGAAGAAAATTAACACATTCAGGACACTTGGTTTTATTTGGATAATGGCGGTGGCAATCTCGTGTTCCGATCAAAAAGGCGGAAGTCAGCAACAGGCAGGCAACCAGCCAAAAACCTATAAAGTGATTGAACTTCAGCCGCAGTCAACCACAATGTATAAAGATTACCCCACAACATTGCAGGGCCAGCAAACTGTAGAAATCCGCCCGAAGATATCAGGTTATATTGAGGAAATTCTGGTAGATGAAGGCGCACATGTAACAAAAGGACAGGTACTTTTCCGCATTTTTGCAAATGATATTCAAGCCAGTGTACGATCGGCTGAGGCACAGGTTAAAGTAGCCGAAGCTGAAGTTGTATCTGCAAAAATCAACCTCGAAAAAACAAAACCGCTGGTTGCAAAAGATATAATTAGCAAGTTTGAACTTGAATCGGTGGAATCGGGTGTTCTTGCAAAGGAGGCGCAGCTGGCCCAGGCAAACGCCATGCTGGCCAATGCCAAAGCCAATTTGCAATATACGGTTATAACAAGTCCGGCTACCGGGATTATCGGTAATTTCCCTTACAGGGTTGGCAGCCTGGTCAGCAGTTCCATAGTACCGCCGTTAACTTCGGTTTCGAACACGTCAAAAATGTATGCCTATTTTGCCATGAATGAAAAAGAATTTCTTGCCCTTACAAATGATTTAAGTGGTAAGAATATTCAGGAAAAACTAAATTCATTACCTGATGTTTCGCTTGTTTTGGCTGATAATTCGTTGTACGAAATTCCCGGGCGGATAGAAACTGCAAGTGGTTTGGTTGATCAGCAAACCGGCGCTGTAAATATCAGGGCAACTTTTTCAAATGAAGAGGGCATTTTACGCAGCGGAGGAAGTGGTTTGGTGCGAATTCCAAAACATATCAGTTCGGCTATTATTATTCCGCAAAAAACAACCTATGAGTTGCAGGGCAAACACTTTGTTTACGTGCTTGGTGCCGAAAATAAAATCAAAAATACTGAAATTGAAGTTTTGGTTGGCAACCTGAAAGATTCATACGTGGTTACAAGTGGCTTAAATGCCGGCGATAAAATAGTAATTGAAGGAATTGCATCTCTAAGAAATGATATGATAATAAATCCTGATTTGGTTGAGGACAATAATCTGTCGGAGAACCAGACTACGGGAAAGCAAATAAATAATTAAATCCCTGAAAATTATGTTTAGAGTATTTATTGAAAAGCCCGTTTTATCTTCCGTTGTTTCCATATTAATTGTTATTCTGGGGATTCTGGGTTTGTTCAGCTTACCCATTGAACAGTATCCTGATATTGCTCCGCCAACAATTAGTGTTTCAACACGATATACAGGTGCAAATGCCGAAACGGTTTTAAAAAGTGTGATTACACCTTTGGAAGAACAGATAAACGGGGTTGAAGACATGACTTACATGACTTCTACTGCAAGCAACGATGGTTCGGCCAATATTCAGGTATTTTTTCGGCAGGGGATTGATCCAGATATGGCGGCGGTTAATGTGCAAAACCGCGTGGCACGCGCAACCGGACTGTTACCTGCCGATGTTATCCGATCGGGAATAATTACAGCCAAACGGCAAAACAGTATGCTGATGGTTTTTTCGTTGTACAGTGAGAATGGCGAATTCGACGAAACATTCCTTCAGAATTACAGCAAGATAAACCTTCTCCCGCAGGTTCAGCGCGTAAATGGAGTGGGGGAAGCGCTGGTTTTTGGAGCCAGGGATTATTCAATGCGAATCTGGCTAAAACCTGATGTTATGATGGCGTATCAATTAATTCCTGCGGATGTAATTGCAGCATTGAATGAACAAAGCCTGGAAGCCGCCCCGGGACGTTTTGGCGAGCAAAATGACCAGTCATTTGAGTATGTACTAAAATACACAGGAAAACTTTCGCAGCCTGAACAGTTTGAAAACATAGTAATTAAGGCTGACAAGGAAGGTAATATTTTGCGTTTGAAGGATGTGGCCCGCGTGGAATTGGGTTCTATGAGTTATTCGACTTCAACTCTTGCAATGAACAAGCCCGGAATCACAATGGCAGTTTTTCAATCTCCCGGATCAAATGCCCGCGAAGTAATTATTGAAGCTAAAAAAGTACTTGATGACGTTGCAAAAACTTTCCCCGAAGGTGTAAAATATACCATATTGATTGATGCCAATGAGTTTCTCGATAGTTCAATAGAAAAAGTTATTCATACTTTGCTTGAGGCATTTTTACTTGTTTTTATCGTTGTGTTTGTTTTTCTTCAGAATTTCAGGGCAACACTCATTCCTGCAATTGCAGTTCCTGTGGCAATTATCGGTACCTTCTTTTTCCTGAGCCTTTTTGGTTTCACAATAAACCTGCTTACTTTATTTGCGATGGTACTTGCCATTGGGATTGTTGTTGACGATGCCATTGTTGTTGTTGAGGCAGTTCACGCCAAGATCGATCAGGGCGCTGCAAATGCCCGTGAGGCAGCTATTGCAGCAATGGACGAAATATCTGTTGCCATAATTTCAATTACACTCGTAATGGCGGCGGTATTTGTTCCTGTAACTTTTATAACCGGAACAACCGGCGTTTTTTACAAACAGTTTGGAATAACACTGGCAGTAGCAATTGTACTTTCAGCGGTGAATGCATTTACACTAAGTCCTGCACTTTGTGCCATTTTTCTGAAACCACACAGCGAAAGCGCTTTGCATCAGAAAGGATTTATGAAAAGGTTTTATTCAGCGTTTAATGTGTCATTTGATTACATGACTCAGCGGTACAAAAGGGCAACCCATTTTTTTATCTCCCGCAAGTGGATTTCCTTTGTTCTAATACTGTTGTTTACCGGGATTTTATATTTACTGGTTAAAACTTCACCTTCAGGATTTGTTCCTTCTGATGACCGCGGGATAATGATGATTGATATCAGTATGCCGCCGGCAACTTCACTTGAACATACGAGGGAGATTGCCCAAAAAGTGGATGAACTCGTAAGTAATACACCCGAAATTGTAAGTCGTTCAATGGTGGTTGGGCGGTCGATTATAAGCGGACAGGGGAGTTCCTACGGAATGCTGTTTTGTAACCTGAAACCATTTGCTGAACGAAAAGGTGAGGGACAGGACATAAACAGTGTGATTGGAAAATTATACGCTGCAACTTCACAAATCAAAGATGCAAGGATCATCATTTTTACACCACCAATGGTCCCCGGGTTTAGTATTTCGGGTGGTGTTGAATTGAAACTTGAAGATAAAACCGGTGGCGATATCAAAGACTTCGACCAGATTTCGAAACAGTTTTTAGGTGCATTAAACCAGCGCCCTGAAATTCAATATGCAATAACTTCATTCAATACAGGTTTTCCGCAATATCAGGTTGAAGTAAATGCTGCCCGCTGCAAACAGTCCGGAATTCCTGTCAGCTCAGTTCTTGGTGCGCTGCAGGGTTATGTCGGTGGTTTTTATGCTTCCGATTTTAACAGGTTTGGAAAACAATACCGCATAATGGTGCAGGCCGAACCCGGTTACCGTGGTAACCCTGAAGATTTAAACAATATTTTCGTCCGCACCTCAACCGGCGAAATGGCTCCAATTACCGAATTCATCACTTTAACCCGCGTTTACGGACCTGAAAATATTACCCGTTTCAATATGTACACTTCTATTGATGTAAATTGTTCGCCAAAAGTTGGTTACAGCTCAGGAGATGCAATCAAAGCCATTTCAGAAGTTGCCGCCGAGCATCTGCCACCAGGTTACGGTTATGAATTCTCGGGACTGACACGTGAAGAAATTGCTTCGGGAAACCAGTCTGTATTAATTTTTATCCTGAGTGTAATTTTTGTTTACTTCCTGCTGGCAGCTCAATATGAGAGTTACATTTTGCCACTTTCCATCTTATTTTCGCTGCCTATTGGATTAGCTGGTTCATTTTTATTTGCCCGGATTATGGGGGTTGAAAACAATATTTATCTGCAGATTTCGCTGATAATGCTGATTGGGTTGCTTGCAAAAAATGCAATTCTGATAGTTGAATTTGCTCTGCAGCGACGGCATAAAGGGATGAGCATTATGCAATCGGCAATTGAAGGGGCAACTGCGCGGCTTCGGCCAATTTTAATGACTTCCTTTGCTTTTATCTTCGGACTTTTGCCGTTAATTATCGGCGGTGGAGTTGGTGCCAACGGAAACCGTTCAATCGGTGTTGGAGCAGTTGGAGGTATGATTGTGGGCACTCTTATCGGAATTTTGGTAATTCCAACCATGTTTGTTGTTTTCCAGACTATTCAGGAAAAAATAAAAAAACCTGTGGCAGAAGAAATCTCAGTGTTCAATACAATGGAAGGTTCTCCTGAAAAATAAAATAAATTATGAGAAGAAGTTCTGTTAAAAATATATTACTGGTTGCCGGAATAGCAGTGGTTTTGTTTTCCTGCAATACATCGCAGCACTATCAGCGCGAGTCAGTAAATACCGAAAATCTTTACGGTGTGGAAAATACCGACACCACAAATCTGGCTGTTATGCCGTGGCAGGAATTGTTTACCGACCCGCTCTTGCAGGCTTACATTACTGAAGGACTTGAAAACAATCCTGATTTGCAGATTGCCATTCAGCGGGTAGCAGAGTCTGAAGCCTATTTTGAACAAAGCAAGGCTGCATTATTGCCTGGAATAAATGCAAAAGCAACAGGAAATTATACACGTAATTCAGAATCATTAAGTCCAAACAGCAGGCGTGAAACGGGAAGCTACCAGTTGGGAGTTGAAGCAGGCTGGGAGCTCGATTTATGGGGCAAACTGCGAAGTGCAAAACGGGCTGCCTACGCTAATCTGCTGGCAACTGACGCCGGACAGAAAGCCGTGGAAACCCGTTTGATATCGAACATTGCAACGGCCTATTATAACTTGTCGGCTTTGGATGCGAAACTTGCCATAACGCGGCAAACCGTTCAGAATGATATTAATATGATTGAAACCTTTAAAATTTTGAAGGAAAGTGGCCGGGTAACAAGTGCTGCAATTGTTCAAAGTGAAGCTGCACGTTTTGCTGCTGAAGTTACAATTCCGGATTTGGAGCAACAGATAAGAGAAGTTGAAAATGCCTTGTGTCTTTTGTTGGGGCGCACTCCCGGGGAAATTCAGCGAAATCAGCTTTCGGCGCCGTTGGAAGCTTCATTGCTGAAAACCGGTGTGCCCTCGCAACTTCTGGATAACCGACCTGATGTAATGCAGGCAGAATATGATGTAATGAGCGCTTTTGAAATGACAAACAGTGCGCACGCTTATTTTTATCCTGCATTAACACTAACTGCATCAACAGGATTTGCATCAGGATCACTCGATAATTTGCTCGATCCTGCCTCTTTTGCGGCAAATATAATTGGAGGTTTAACCGCCCCAATATTTAATAAGAAAATAAATACTACCCGCCTGAAAGTTGCCAAAGCCCAACAGGAATCGGCATTGCTTAATTTAAAGTACATGCTCCTTAATGCGGGTCAGGAAGTAAATAATGCACTCGGTTTGTATGAATCTGCTTCAAGAAAAATCGACCTGCGTCAGCAGCAATTATCAGCGCTTGAAAAATCGGTTGAATACACACGGGAATTATTGACATACGGTTCATCATCATACATAGAAGTTTTGGCTGCCCAGCAAAGTTTATTGGGTGCCCAGTTGAACAGTGTAAACGATCATCTGCAACAACTTGATGCTGTGGTTTCGCTGTACCGAGCTTTGGGTGGAGGGTGGAAGTAAAAATCTTCGTTTCATTAGTTTACAACCGGTAATATCAAAAATGCCGCAGGCCTGACTGTCAGGTTTGCGGCATTTTGTTTTTAATCGCCAAATGATTCAAACAAACACATAATACATAAAATGGAAATAGAATTAATTCATCTATTTTTACTTA
>DAOPKR010000143.1:9045-10537 GCA_035391305.1 Draconibacterium sp. | reverse complement strand
AAAGAATAATTTCTGCCTTAAAATCAAATAATTACAATAACAGTATTTATTTTAAAAAAATACTAATTTTATTTCCTGCAAATCGCTTTTAAACCAAAGACCAGATGGACTATTCAGTTATCAACGGATTATTGCAAAATGCTTCTATTTT
The DNA here is from genome assembly GCA_035391305.1 of Draconibacterium sp. Lineage (GTDB taxonomy): Bacteria > Bacteroidota > Bacteroidia > Bacteroidales > Prolixibacteraceae > Draconibacterium. The sequence continues at coordinate 10,386 of DAOPKR010000143.1, read as the reverse complement.
AATTGCATTTGCTATACTTTATGGATTTTTCAAAATAAAAAATTATAATGAAAAACACCTTTTAAACCAGTTTGGTGTTGGTGTTATCATTGGTGTTTTTGGCATTTTTCTTATCTCAACGCCGTGGGTGACAGTCCCCGGAATCACATTTGATACACGCTCTGTATTGCTTTCTGTTTCGGGATTGTTTTTTGGGCCGGTTCCAACAATAATTGCCATGCTTGAAACCGGTGCATTTCGAATATCCATTGGCGGAGACGGTTTATATATGGGACTGGCGGTTATTACAACTTCGGGCGCTACAGGTTTATTATGGCGTAAATTCAGACCAAACTGGGAAAAGGGAAATTATCATCTGGAGTTAATTTCAATGGGTGTTGTTGTACATGTTTTAATGATTCTTTGTGCATTCCTGTTACCTTCAGAAGTAATATTTAAAACAATAAAAACCATTGCTTTTCCGGTTGTTGTAATTTACCCTTTAATTACTTTATTGCTTGGAGCAATTATTCAGTATCAGTTAAAAGCATGGAAAGTAAAACAGGAACTCGATTTAAGTGAAGAACGGTTTAAATTTGCAACGGAGGGCGTTGGAGATGGTGTTTGGGACTGGAATGTTCGAACCAATGAAGTTTACTATTCTAAATTATGGAAAGAAATGCTGGGATATAACGACAACGAAATTGGAAACTCTTTTGATGAATGGGAAAAACTTGTTCATCCTGACGACATAAAACTGGCACTCGTTAGTTTAAACAATCATTTGGAAGGATTAACCCCCGAATATAAAAATGAAAATCGCCTGCTGTGTAAGGATAAAACATATAAGTGGATACTTGCCAGGGGAAAAGTAATTGAACACGATGAAAATGGAAAACCACTGAGGGTAATTGGTACACACACTGATATTTCGGAACGAATAAAAACACAGGAAACTATACTTTTAAATGAAGAACGATTTCGCCTGATTTCAAGTGTTACGTCCGACTATATGTTTGAATCGAAAATCACGGAAGAAGGTAAGCCCGAAATGGTTTGGGAATTTGGCGCATTCGAAAATATTACGGGTTACAAACCCGAAGAATTTATTTCAATTGGAGGATTCAGATCGACAATTCACCCTGACGATGTTCAAATTGATATTAAAGACTTTGAAAATCTTCAAAGAAATCAAAAAGTAATATCTGAATTGAGAACGATTACAAAAACTGGAAATATAGTTTGGATAAGCGTTTATGCAAACCCCATTTGGGATAACGAAAATCAAAAACTAAAAGGAATTTATGGCGCTGTGCAGGACATAACCGAAAGAAAAAATATTGAAAATGCCCTTATCCTTAG
>DAOPKR010000143.1:7729-8945 GCA_035391305.1 Draconibacterium sp. | reverse complement strand
GAATTAAATAATGAAAAAGCAATTTTATCGATTACCCGCGATATTACGGAACGCAAGAAAATTGAACAGGAAATAAAAAAATTAAACGAAGAGCTGGAAGAGAAAGTTAAGGACAGAACAAATGAACTGGAAATAAAAATTTCAGAAATTCAACGAATGAACAGGTTATTTGTTGGCCGCGAGCTTCGGATAAAAGAGCTAAAGGAAAAAATAAAAGAAATGGAAAACAGCCTGAAGGATACAACTAAAAATTAGCTTATGAAAAATAAAATCATCGGCTTAATTGATTTTGAGAGAGTAAATGTGCTACTGGAAAGTTTTAATAAAACAACTGGTTTTGTAACAGCAATACTCGACCTTGACGGGAATGTACTATCCAAATCAGGCTGGCAGCCAATATGCACCGAGTTTCACCGAAAAAATCCGGAAACAGCTGAACAATGCAAAACAAGTGATACTGTTTTGGCAACAAAAATGGCTTTTGGAGAAAAGTACCATTTTTACAAATGCTTAAACGGGCTTATTGATGTGGCAATTCCGATAGTTATAAAAAATGAACACATTGCAAATCTTTTTACAGGCCAGTTCTTTTTTGAGAAACCCGATTATTCATTTTTTATAAATCAGGCAAAAAAATACGGTTTTAACGAGAAGAATTATATTGATGCCCTTGAAAAAGTGCCTGTAAAGACGGAAGAAGATGTTAAAACTGCGATGGAGTTCCTTTTAAATATGACTGAACTAATTGCTGACTTAAGCTTACAACAGTTAGATCAAATTCAATTGAATAATGCATTTCACGAAAACCAGCTTAAATTAAAAGAGCAAAATTATGAACTTCAAAAAGCCATTGAAAACGCTGAAAAAAGCGAAAATTATTTAAACAACATTCTCAACAACATGGGTGACCCTGTTTTTGTAAAAGACGACCAAAGCAGAATTCTAATTGCCAACGATGCTCTTTGTAACATTATGGGTTTGCCAAGGGAGCAGATTATTGGTAAAACACTTGCTGAAAAAGTTCTTCCCGAAGAGATTGATACCTTTTTAAAAATTGACAGACAGGTGCTTTCCGATGGTATTGAGAATATTAATGTGGAAACTCTAACAGTTGCCCAAGGCCGTACCCTGACAATTTCAACAAGAAAAACAAGATATATTGACCAAACCGGCCGGAAATATATTATCGGAGTTATACGCGACATTACTGAACAAA
>DAOPKR010000143.1:0-7629 GCA_035391305.1 Draconibacterium sp. | reverse complement strand
TGGCACAACGAACACCGGGTAAATCTGTCATCAGGTAACACAATCTGGGTCGAGGGAACGTCAACTCCGCAAAAACTGGCCGATGGCAGTATAATTTGGTATGGCTATATTGATGACATAACCGAACGAAAAAAAGCTGAAATAGAATTGATAGAAAGCAAATCCTTTTTTGAACAACTTTTTATTCAGTCAAATACCAGCACGCAATTGCTCGACAGTGAAGGCTGGTGCGTTAAAATTAACCCAAAACTTTCCGAACTTTTCGGAGTTTTACCCGAACATATTGAAGGCAGGAAATACAATATTTTTCAGGATGATGAAATAATCAGAACGGGTGTTGTCAATCATCTTAAAAAAGTATTTGAAAAAAAGGAAACCGTGCAATGGGATGTAAATTTCGATATTCAGCATGCATCAGAATCAACGGGAGTGCAAGTTTCGAAACCAGAAAGAAAGTGGTTCCACAACACGTCATACCCAATTTTGAATGCAACGGGTGAACTTATTTTTGTTATTATTCAACACGAAGATATTACTGATAGAAAATTGGCTGAACAGGAGGTAATAAAATTAAATCGGAATTTAGAGAAAAGAGTTGAAAAAAGAACTATCGAACTCACAAACAGCCAGGCAGCATTATTAAACCTGCTTGAAGATTTAAATGAAAAATCGGGACAGCTTCAGCAAAGCACTGAAAAACTTGAGGCAAAAAACAAAGAACTTGAAACGTTTACCTATTCTGTTTCGCACGATTTAAAAGCACCGTTACGAGGAATTGACGGATACAGCCGCCTGCTCGAAGAAATGTATTCTGATAAGTTAGACGGAGATGGACTAAAATTTATTAAGTCAATCAGAGAAGGTACAATGCAAATGCACCAGCTGATTGAAGATTTGCTTGCCTATTCGCGGTTGGAACGCAGCCTTTTCAGGACTTCGCGGTTTAACATTAAAGAATTAATTGAAACCATTTTAAAACTATTGAATAATGAAATTTCAGGCACAAAAACTACAGTTATCCTAAATGTTGAAAATTGCGAATTTGAAACTGATTACGATGGGTTATCAATTGTTCTTCGGAATCTGCTCGAAAACGCAATAAAATTTTCGAATAAAGTTCAATCACCAAAAATTAATATAAACTTAAAGGAAAATTTAAACTCCTGGTTGTTAATAGTTGAAGATAACGGAATTGGTTTCGATATGAAATACCACGACCGTATTTTTGAAATATTTCAGCGGCTGAATTTACCGGAACTTTATCCGGGTACAGGAATTGGATTGGCAATGGTTTATAAATCAGTAGAAAGAATGAATGGGAAAATATGGGCAGAAAGCTCTCCCGGAAATGGAGCTAAATTTTATCTTGAAATACCAAAAATCAAAATATCATGATCACACAAAACAAAAATCTCCCAATTTTACTTGTTGAAGATAACCCTGTGGATATTGATTTAACTATTAGGGCGTTTAAAAAACAAAATCTTACGAATCCGGTTGAAATAGCCCGCGACGGAGAAGAAGCAATTGAATTGATAAAACAATGGGAAAATGGCAAACCAATTCCGGTTGTAATATTACTCGATTTGAAATTGCCAAAATACAGCGGGCTCGAAGTACTGAAAGAAATAAAAACACACAGGGTTTTCAGCTCAATTCCGGTTGTTGTTTTAACTTCTTCAGCAGAAGATTCAGATATTAAAACTGCATACAAATTAGGTGCAAACTCTTACATAGTAAAACCCGTTGAGTTTGATAAATTTATTGAAGTAGCTGCCCAGATTGAATTGTACTGGACAGTACTGAATTTATCGCATATTCCTAAATTATAAAACTAAATTTTGCTGAAATGTTAAAAATCCTGTACCTGGAAGATAATAAGTTCGATATAGATCTTACAAAAATAGAGATTAAAAAAAATTTTTCTGATTGTGAAATTGATATTGCAAACACAATAAACGATGCAGTACAATTATTGAAGGCAAACCAGAATTATGATGTAGCAATTCTTGATTTAAACCTGCCCGATGGAAATGGAATCGACTGTCTTTCATACATTCGGCTTAACAATCTTCAAATTGCAGTAATAATATTAACCGGTTCAGGAAACGAAGAATCAGCAATTGCCGCCTTAAAAGCCGGTGCCGATGATTATCTGGCAAAAAAGGAAGGCTACCTGAAAAAGTTAACGAATACAATAAATGGTGTTATTGAAAATTTCAAAGAAAACTTTGATAAAAGAGCGCGTCAGTTAAGAGTTTTATATATCGAATGGAATAAACACGATGTTGATTTTACAATCAGGCATATGAAAAAATATGCACCTCAAATCCAAATCGAAAATATTGAAATTGCCAGTGACGCGTTGAAAATTTTACCTGATTCTCCAAATGAACCTTGTCTTTTCGACGTAATTTTATTGGATTACCGGATGCCGGGATTAAACGCCATCGACACAATAAAAGCAATTCGAAAAGAAAAAAAACTAACCATTCCCATAGTTTTGGTTACCGGGCACGGAAGCGAAGAAGTGGCAGTTCAGGCGCTAAAACTTGGTGCCGATGAATATCTTGTAAAGCGTGATAATTATCTTTTTCGTCTGCCTTCGCTTTTATTAAGTGCATACCACCGCTACGAACTTGAACAAAAACAAAAATTACTTCGCGAAAGTGAATCAAAATACCGTCTGCTGGCTGAAAATTCAAAGGATGTTATATTTATTCTCAATCTTGATTTAAAATATACTTACATAAGTCCGTCTGTTACAGATTTGAGGGGCTTTGAAGTTGAAGAAGTCCTGCAACAGAATCTTTCTGATGTGCTGACACCCAATTCATATCAAAAAATATTGCAATTACTTGAAGAAATAAAACCTCAGCTAAACTCCGAGCACTACAAAGAAGTTAAACCACAGGTGCTCGAACTTGAAATGATAAAAAAGGACAAATCAACTGTTTGGACCGAAGTAAAAGTATCATTGCTGGGCAACGAAAAAGATGAACTGATTGGTATCCAGGGCGCGGTCAGGGATATTTCGAAACGCAAACAAGCCCTTCAGGAATTGATGGAGAGCAGGGAAGAATACAGAAGCTTTTTTGATGACGATTTAACGGGCGATTTTATCTCGCATGTTAACGGGCAGGTTATAAATTGTAACAATGCGTATTTAAAAATACTCGGTTTTGAGTCATTTCTTGATGCAAAAAATTACAGTATTATCCAGTTATATTTTAACCCCGAAAAATATGAAAGTATGCTGGAGAAATTAAAACTTGAAAAAAAGTTAATTTGGTTTGAACAGGAATTAATCCGAAAAGACGGGAAAATAATTAATGTTGTTGCAAATATTATCGGTGGGTTTAATAAAAACGGTGAGCTTGAAACAATTAAGGAATACATTATTGACGATACTGAACGTAAAATGGCGATTGAAGAGCTTCGCAAGTTTTCAAGGGCAATTGAGCAAAGTCCGGTTTCAATAGTTATTACCAACTTGGAAGGAAATATTGAATATGTAAACCCAAAATTTTCAGAAGTTACAGGATACTCTTACCAGGAGTCGCTGGGTCAAAATCCAAGAATCTTAAAATCAGATACAACTCCAGCCGAAGTGTATTCCACATTATGGAAAACACTAAAATCAGATAAGATATGGACAGGACAATTTCTAAACAAAAGAAAAGATGGCACTTATTTTTGGGAATTTGCTTCAATTTCTCCGGTAAAAAACGATAAAGGAATTACAACTCATTTTCTGGCCATTAAAGAAGATATTACGGAAAAGAAAAAATATGAAGAAGAACTGATTGTTGCACGCGACCAGGCACAGGAAAGCAACCGTTTAAAATCAGCGTTTCTTGCCACAATGTCGCATGAACTAAGAACTCCATTAAATGCAATTATTGGGTTCAGCGATTTAATAAATGATAATTTGCCCATGGAAAATGTCATTCAGTTTTGTAAAATAATTAATAGCAGCGGAAATCACCTGCTTAATATTATTGAAGATATTTTCTCTATTTCCCTGTTACAAACCGGGCAATCAAAGCTATTTGTTGAAGAATTTACCTTGTCCGATTTCTTTAATTCTCTCGCTCAATATGCCGGTATTGAGCTTAATAACAGAGACAAAAACAATCTTAAAATCAGTTTTAAATCCAACAATTACGATATCGAAACCCGTATTCGAACCGATAAAACAAAACTGTTCCAGATATTAATAAACTACATTAAAAATGCCATTGAATACACCGAAAAAGGAGAAATTGAAATCGGATATCTGATCAGGGGAAATGACCTTGAATTTTATGTAAAAGATACAGGTATTGGAATTCCTCAGGACAAGATGGATATTATTTTTGACAGGTTCAGGCAAATCGACGAAACCTACAACCGGATTCATGGCGGGGTTGGACTTGGCCTTGCAATCTGTTCCGAAATAGCAAAATTGCTGAAAGGTGAAATTCGGGCTGAATCTGTTGAAAGAAAAGGCTCTACTTTCTATTTTCTGTTAAAAAATATTATTCAGAATAATGATTTAAATTCTGCCAATAATTCAAAAACCAATTATCCTGATTTAAAAGGCAAAACAATTCTTATTGTTGAAGATGAGGAAACAAATTATTTTCTTCTAAAAGAATTCTTAAAAAAGTCGGGGGCAACAATAATTTGGGTAAAAAATGGCGAAGATTCAATTGAAATTTGCAAAACGAATGCCCAAATTCATTTGGTATTAATGGACATAAGACTTTCAGGAATTGATGGTTTGGAAGCTTCAAAACGAATAAAAACAATCAGGCCAAACCTGAAAATTATTGCTCAAACCGCTTTTGCCTTTTCAAACGACCGCAAAATTATTATGAGTTCATTTTGTGATGATTATTTACCTAAACCAATAAAATTCAACGACTTAATGAACGCCATTAAAATTCAGATGGAAATATAAATCAAATGCGTTGTAAAATAACTCGTTAATTTCATCATCATGAAATCGTTTAAAACTGTCGATGAATATATTCTAAATGCCGGTAACGGTAAAGAAATTCTTATTGTTTTGCGTGAAATTATCCGTTCAACCGAATTAAAAGAAACAATAAAATGGGGAGGGCCTGTTTACACTTTCGAAGATAAAAATGTAGTTGGAATAGGCTCATTTAAATCATATGTCGGGCTTTGGTTTTTTCAGGGTGCATTTTTAAAAGATGAAGAAAATGTTTTAATAAATGCACAAACCGATATCACAAAAGCGTTGCGGCAATGGCGTTTTTCAAGTGCTGATGAAATTAATGACAAGCTTCTTCTAAAATATATAAACGAGGCAATTCAAAATCAGAAACTAGGAATAGAGTTAAAACCTGACCGAAATAAACCTGTAGTAATTCCTGATGAACTTTTAGAAGTTTTCAAAGAAGATAATGAACTTGAAAAATGTTTCAAAAATTTTACACCGGGCAGACAGCGTGAATTTGCAGATTTCGTTTCTTCGGCAAAACTTGTTGAAACACGCAGAACCCGCATACAAAAAATTATTCCTTTAATCCTCGAAAATATTGGCTTGAACGATAAATACCGAAAATAATTTTTAGAAATTCCTTTTCGGAAAACCTTCATCAAATCAAAAATAAATCTGAAATGAAATTGAAATTTCTTCTTTTAATCATTCTTTTTGAATGCAATTTTAGCGGGTTTTCACAAAAAACAAACAGCTTGCAATTTGACATTAAGAAAGCCGAATATCTGTATCATTTCGCCTACGATTGTATCGATCAGGAGTACCCAAATAAATTAAATGGTGTTTTGGGAGATGACAGTTACCTCTCCCCTCCCCGCGAGCTGCACCCTGCTTTTTATGGCTGTTTCGACTGGCATTCATCGGTTCATGGTCATTGGACTTTGGTTACAATTTTACGCGAATTTCCCGATTTTGACTACAGCAATGAAATTCTTTCGAAACTCAAAAAGAATATTACTGCCGAAAATATTCAGAAGGAAATTGAATATTTTAACAACAAACACAACAAGGATTTCGAACGTACTTATGGGTGGGCCTGGTTGCTAAAACTCGATGAAGCCGTTCAGGAATGGGAGAACCCCGAATCGCGGAAACTTCATCAAAACCTTAAACCACTCGTTGATTTAGTTGCTTCACGATATATCGAATTTCTGGACAAACTGAATTACCCGATCAGAATCGGAGAACATAATAATACTGCCTTTGGAATGTCATTCGCCTACGATTTTGCAAAAAAATACGATAAAGAACTAGCTTCTAAAATCGAAGAAAAAGCGAAACAATATTTTTTAAACGATTGTGGTTGCCCGCTCACCTGGGAACCCGGTGGTTTTGATTTTCTGTCGCCATGTTTACAGGAAGCTGACCTGATGCAAAAAGTTTTAACGCCAAAAGAATTTAAAAAGTGGTTTAAAAAATTTCTTCCAGGCTTTGAAAAACATCCTGAAAAATACCTTGAAGTTGCAGTAGTTACTGACCGAAGCGACGGAAAACTTGCCCATTTGGACGGTTTAAATTTCAGCCGTGCCTGGTGCCTTTTCGAAATGGGAAAAGCCTTGAATAATAAAAATATGATTGATTTGGGTATTAAGCATTTCAATTACAGTTACGAAAAAATGGATTCAGGAGAATATGCTGGTGCACACTGGCTGGCATCATTTGCGCTGGTTGCACTGAAAGCCTCCCCCAGCCCCTCCGAAGGAGGGGAGTAAGAAAGAAATTTAATTGAGATTTATTTGAATTTGAAGTTTGAGATTTGATTTTTTTTAATTTGTTTGTTATTTGGCTTTTGTTATTTGAAATTTATTGTGAATTGCTTACATTTTTAATTTCGAATTTTTAATTTTTAATTGTCATATGGATTTACAAATTGAAGGAAAAGTATTTATGGTAGCCGCTTCAAGCAAGGGTTTGGGATTTGGCATTGCCCGCGAACTGGCAAAAAACGGAGCTGTTGTGTGCATTGCCAGCCGCACCAAAACTGAAATTGAGAAAGCAGCTGAAAATTTGAGAAAAGAAACAGGTGCAACCATTCACACTTCGGTTTTTGATGCATCAAGTGCCGAATCAATAAAAAACTGGATAACAGAAGTTGATACGGCTTTTGAACGAATCGACGGATTAGTTGTAAATGCCGGTGGCCCGCCTCCCGGAAATTTTGATGATTTTACCGATGAAGACTGGCTAGCAGCTTTCAATCTTACGTTAATGAGTGCAGTCAGGTTAATTCGCGGTGTTTTGCCTGCCATGCGCGCTGGTGAAGGTGGTTCAATTTTAACAGTAACATCCATGTCGGTTAAAGAACCAATTAACCGCTTGCTGCTTTCCAACGTTTTACGGTCTGGTGTTACAAGTCTGGTTAAAAGTCTTTCCAACGAGTTTGCTCCTGAAAACATTCGTATCAATAATTTAATGCCTGGCAGAATTGATACCGACCGTGTTAAATCGCTTGATAACTCCAACGCTGAAAAATCAGGTATTTCGGTTGCAGAAATTAAAAGTAAAAATGAAGCTACAATTCCGCTTGGCCGCTACGGAAATATTGAAGAATTTGGAAAAGCGGGAGCCTTTTTGCTTTCCCCGGCAGCATCATATATCACGGGAGTTAGTTTAGCTGT
>DAOPKR010000142.1:0-10580 GCA_035391305.1 Draconibacterium sp. | reverse complement strand
GTGCCCAGAACAAGACTCGAACTTGCACACCCTTGCGAGCACCAGCCCCTCAAGCTGGCGTGTCTACCAATTTCACCATCTGGGCAATATTTTTATTTCAAAAAAACGTGGTGCAAAACTATAAAATTTATTTAAAACGGAATCGTTTTTTTCTTCTAAATTCAAGCATTTACCGCTGATATTCTTCTTCCACCCTTACTTTAACTATTTTTCCATTCTTAACTGTAAAATAGTAACGTTCAGTTTTCTCAACCACAGGTGAAACCATCGGATCCATGGTTAGTTTACCCTGATTTATTGTGGTGCTTTTTAACTCCTTAACAATTTCATAAACATAAACTTTTTCATTTTCCCGGTCAAGTACCGTTTTAGGATATCCAAATTCTTTCGACAAAGCAGATTGAGGTTTTCCAACGTACTTTTTTTGAAGACTCCGCTGCTGGCTGCATGAAAACAGCGAAATGCAAAGAATAAGAATATAAATCAGCTTCATTGAATTTTAATTTTTATCCAAAGTAAAAAGAAAAAAACTGACCAACCTTAATTTTAAGTCAATTTAACTTTCCCGATGTTGAAAACTAAGCTACCCTTATTCAAAACTTGATTTAATCGCCCCTGATTATTTTTTATCTTTGCCAGGTGTTTATTAACATTTTCCACTAAAAATATCGCTGCAAAATGATTCAATTTTTCAGAACTAAAAACAATAGTATTATTGCTGTTCACACTGCAAAACAATTGACACAGGAAAGCATTGACAAATTAAACTGGCTGTTCTCTGAATCAGTTTATATTTCTGATAACTCGCTTGAAGGTTGGTTTGTTGGGCCACGAAAGGAGATGCTCACTCCCTGGAGTACAAATGCAGTTGAAATTACGCAAAACATGGGTGTTGAAGGTATTTTAAGGATGGAAGAATTTTTTCAGGTGGAAAATGAAAAAGCACATTACGACCCAATGTTACAACGGTTGTATCAAAATCTCACCCAAACAATTTTTACAATAAATAAACAGCCGGAGCCTATCCTGAATATTTTCGATATTGCAGAATTCAATGAAAGAGAAGGCCTTGCCTTGAGTACTGACGAAATACAATATCTCGAGAACGTTTCAAAAGAAATGGGACGACCACTTACTGATGGCGAGGTTTACGGTTTTGCGCAGGTAAATTCAGAACATTGCCGACATAAAATATTCAATGGTACTTTTATTATTGATGGAAAAGAGATGGAATCGTCACTTTTTCAGATGATTAAGAAAACTTCAAAAGAAAATCCAAACAAAATAATTTCTGCTTACAAAGATAATTGCTCGTTTGTGCAAGGTCCGGTTGTTGAGCAGTTTGCGCCTAAAACACAGGATAAACCCGATTTCTTTCAAATAAAAGATATTGAAACAGTCCTTTCACTTAAAGCTGAAACGCACAATTTCCCTACAACAGTTGAACCTTTTAATGGAGCAGCAACTGGTACTGGCGGAGAGATTCGTGATAGAATTGCCGGAGGAAAAGGTAGTTTGCCAATTGCCGGAACTGCAGTTTATATGACTTCATATCCCCGAACCGAAGCTGAACGCACGTGGGAACAGGCAACGGAAGAACGTGACTGGTTGTATCAAACCCCTGAAGAAATTCTGATAAAAGCTTCAAACGGCGCCAGTGATTTCGGTAACAAATTCGGTCAACCACTAATTACCGGCTCGGTTTTAACTTTTGAACATTTCGAAAAGTTTAAAAAGTATGGCTACGATAAGGTTATTATGCTGGCCGGAGGAATTGGTTTCGGTAATAAAAAGGACAGTCTGAAAAGTGAACCCCAAAAAGGCGATCGGGTAATTTTACTGGGTGGCGATAACTACCGGATTGGAATGGGCGGTGGCGCAGTTTCGTCAGTAGCAACCGGCGAGTTTGAAAATAATATTGAATTAAATGCGGTTCAGCGTGCAAACCCCGAAATGCAAAAAAGGGTTTACAACGCCATACGTGCTTTAAGTGAAGCAGATGAAAACCCAATTATTTCTATCCACGATCACGGCGCTGGCGGACATTTAAATTGCCTTTCTGAGTTGGTAGAATCAACAGGTGGAAAAATAGATACTTCAAAACTTCCGGTTGGTGATCCAACACTTTCGCAGAAAGAAATTATAGGAAACGAATCGCAGGAACGAATGGGATTGGTGATGAAACAGGAACATGTTGAGTTACTGACTAAAATTGCAGAACGTGAACGCGCACCAATTTACAACATTGGAGAAGCAACGGGCGATATGCAATTCACTTTTGAAAACTCGAAAACCGGTGAAAAGGCTATTGATTGGCAACTGGGTTACATGTTTGGGAATCCTCCAAAAACAGTTCTGGAAGACAAAACCGTTACTCCCGATTTCGACGAATTGGAATATGATTCAGAAGACATAAATACGTTGGTTGAAAATGTACTTCAGCTCGAATCGGTTGCTTGTAAAGATTGGCTTACCAACAAGGTTGACCGCTCGGTAACCGGGAGAATTGCAAAACAACAGGGTGCAGGAAAACTTCATCTTCCATTAAACAATGTTGGTGTGATTACGCTGGATTATCAGGGTAGGGCAGGTTTTGCAACCTCTGTCGGACATGCACCAATTGCTGGGTTGGTTGATGCATCCAAAGGTTCGGTGCTTTCAATTGCCGAATCCTTAACAAATATAATCTGGGCCCCACTTGCTGATCGCCTTAAAGGTGTTTCGCTGAGTGCAAACTGGATGTGGCCGGCAAAAAATTCGGGCGAAAATGCGCGTATTTATGAGGCGGTAAAAGCATCGAGTGATTTCGCCTGTGAACTTGGAATCAATATTCCAACAGGAAAAGACTCCATGTCGATGACCCAGAAATATAAGGACGATGTGGTTTATGCTCCCGGAACTGTTATTATTTCAGCCTCAGGTGAAGTTTCAGATTGCAGGAAAGTTGTAGAACCCGTTTTGGTGAACGATGAAAGTAAAGAGATCCTTTTTATTGATTTTTCGTTTTGTGAACGAGCTTTAGGTGGAAGTGCTTTTGCCCAAACCATTAATAAATTGGGCAAAAATGCGCCTACTGTTGCAAGTTCATCAAAATTTAAATCAGCATTTAATACAGTTCAACAACTGATTGATCAAAGATTGATTTTGGCTGGACACGATATTTCATCCGGTGGATTGATTACAACACTTCTGGAAATGTGTTTTAGCAATAATAAAGGCGGAATGAAAGTTAACCTTTCGGGAATTGGTGAAAATGATTTGGTAAAGGTTCTTTTTAGTGAAAATCCTGGAGTAGTAATTCAGTGTTCTGATAATGATAAAGTTAAAAAGTTTTTAACAGAATGCAAAGTGGATTTTGTTGTAATTGGAGCTGCGGTTCCTTACAGAAAAATCAGAGTTGTAAATTTTGATAATGAAGTTGATTTTGATATTGATTCATTGCGCGATTTGTGGTTCAAAACTTCTTATTTACTAGACCGGAAACAAAGCGGGAACGAGCTTGCATTGCAACGTTTTTCGAATTATAAAAAGTTTGAACTTGAATTTAATTTTAAAGGTTTTACTGGCAAAGCAGTTGATTTGGGAATCGACTTGAATCGTCGGGAGTTATCGGGAATAAAAGCTGCAATTATTCGCGAAAAGGGTGTAAACGGCGATCGGGAAATGGCTTATGCAATGTACCTTGCCGGAATGGATGTGAAAGATGTGCACATGACAGATTTAATCTCAGGCAGAGAAACACTTGAAGATTTGAATATGATTGTTTTTGTCGGAGGTTTCTCAAATTCCGATGTGTTGGGTTCTGCAAAAGGTTGGGCCGGTGCATTTAAATACAATGAAAAGGCGCGAATTGCACTGGAAAATTTTTATAAGCGTGAAGATACGCTAAGTCTTGGTGTTTGTAACGGTTGTCAGGTAATGGTTGAATTAGGCCTGGTTTATCCCGATCACAGCATTCATCCAAAGATGTTGCATAATGAATCGGGCAAATTTGAATCGGCTTTTGTGAATGTTGATATATTAGAGAATGATTCAGTGATGCTTGGTAACATGAGCGGTATGAAATTAGGAATTTGGGTTGCACATGGTGAGGGAAAATTCTATTTGCCTTTTAACGAGCAACAATATAAAATTCCAATGAAATACAGTCATGATGAATATCCGGCTAATCCAAATGGTTCGCACTATTCCGCTGCTTCTCTTTGTTCTGATAACGGGCGACATTTGGTTATGATGCCTCATCTTGAAAGAGGATTCAAGCCATGGCACTGGCCATATTATCCAACTGAAATGAAAATGGACGAAGTTGCGCCATGGATACAGGCTTTTGTGAACGCACGAAATTGGATTGCAGGAAAGAAAGTTTAGGCTTTATTGTTAATTAAGTTAAAGGGGTGCTTGAGTTGTATTCTTCAGAAATATTATTTTAAGATAACTGTGTAAATCTGTCTATTTAAATTACTGCAGAACCTACTTAAAAACGATCATTTTCTTTCCCAATTCATCGGCAAACTTTTTGTTTTTTAAAATTTCTACAATTTTTAGAGCAAAATCTATGGCAACTCCGGCTCCTTTTCCGGTAATTATGTTTTCGCTTACCTCAATATTTTCACCAGTTGCAATTGCTCCGTGAAGCTGGTTTTCATAACCGGGATAACAGGTGGCCTTTTTGTTTTTCAGGATTCCCAGGTTACCCAAAACCAATGGCGCTGCGCAAATTGCAGCCAACATTTTTTTGCTTTCATTAAAATTCAATATTTGTTCACGAAGCCCTAAATGTTCATTTAAATTTGCTGCTCCTGGCATGCCTCCCGGTAAAATTATTATATCAATTAGTTCATAATTAACCTCTTTGAACAATTTATCAGCAATGATTTTTATTCCGTGAGAACCTTCTACTTCAATTTTTTCAGAAATAGAAATTATTGTTACACTTAAATCTGCCCTGCGCAATACATCAATTATACTAATTGCTTCAATTTCCTCATAACCTTCTGCCAGGTGAACCGCAATTTTTTTCATTGCAATAAATTTAATTTTTTAAAGATTTCAATTGAATTTGCCATGGTCTAAATATTTGCTTTTTGGTAAATCTTTGATCCTGACTAATTTCATAAATTTCTAATTAGCTTATTAAAATGAAAAAAGATTCCCAATTGAGAATCTTTTTAATATGATAAAAAAAGGAAAATATTAATTATTTGAATAATCTTTTAATGCTTTTTCCAGTTTTTTGCGTGTGAAGAATATTCTACTTTTTACAGTTCCCAAAGGCAAAACCAATTCTTCAGCAATTTCTTTGTATTTATAACCATCTAAAAACATAGTAAATGGAACCTTGTAGTCATCTTCAAGCGCATCAATTGTTTTGTTGATTTCCTTTGAACTATAGAATGAATCGGGTCCGGGATAAACTTTATCTTTTGAAAAAAGTAAATGAAAATCATTATTCGAACCATCAAATGTATTTTTGGTTTTTACATTTCTGCGATAGTCGTTAATGAATGTATTTTTCATAATTGTATAAATCCATGCCTTAAAGTTTGTATTCTGCGCAAATTTATCACGATAAGTTAAAGCCTTTAGAAATGTTTCCTGTAATAAATCATCTGCCCTTTCAGAATCGGAAGTCAAACTTAATGCATAATAATGCAGTTTATTACTTAAACCAAGCAAAGCGTTGTTAAATTGTACTTGAGTCATGGTGTCTTATTTTTAATTTGTCTAAACAAATATAAGCCTCAAATACCTCAGATAAAATACTTTTTAGGTTTTTTATTTTTGATTTTTTCTATCCTGTATAAAGATTCTTTATCATACTATGAACATTTTTATGACTAAGTTGTTTGTTGCCCACCTAACTGCAACTTGTTTAGGCTTTTATGAAAAACATAAACAAAATAGAAATTTTATGATTTAAATTTCATGTTGTATCTTCGCCGCTCATTTTTATATAATGAAAAGAGGAGATATTAGAAAAAGCGTTCAAAAGGTTTTATTCTTCAGTAAATGGAAGCGTAAAAGTTATTCGGTATTTCAGTCAATGAACAGGGTCGTTCTGATTTCCGTTTTATCGATTAACTATTTCCTGTCTGTTCCGGCAAAAGCAATTGAAATAGTGGATACAACTGAAGTAAAATTGGAATATGATCTTGATGAGATTGAGATCAGCGCGCAACGATCACCTGCGTTGTATTCACAGGTGGCACGGATAGTATCTGTGATTGAGAGAAAGGAAATTGAGTCTTATCCAGCTCAAAGTGTACAGGATTTGCTTGAATATGTTGCAGGTGTTGATGTCCGGCAACGTGGAACAGAAGGTGTTCAGGCAGATGTGAGTATAAGGGGCGGCACATTTGACCAAACTTTAATTCTTTTAAATGGCATCAACATCACAGATCCTCAAACCGGTCACCACAACTTAAATATACCAGTTAGTTTATCCCAAATTGAGCGAATTGAAATTCTTGAGGGACCTGCTGCGCGTGTTTATGGGCCAAACGCATTCTCAGGTGCAATAAATATAATTACTCATCAACCAGAAAGTAATTTGACAAAATTTATCGGGACGGGCGGAAGTTACGGATATTTTGATGGTGATTTATCTGGATCAGTTTTAACCGGCAAATTTCAGCATTCAGTTTCGCTTAATAAAAAACGTTCTGACGGCTATATCGATAATACCGATTTTGACATCTTCAGCCTTTTTTATTCCAATAAACTTGAAATTTCCAAAGGAAAAATGAGCTTTCAAGTAGGGTATTCAGAAAAAGAGTTTGGCGCAAACAGTTTTTATACTCCTAAATATCCCAATCAGTTTGAGGAAATCAAAACGTTAATTTCATCGTTAAAATGGGAATCAAATTCAAAATTACATCTAACTCCCGCAGTTTATTGGCGAAGGAATAATGACCGGTTTGAGCTTTTTCGCGATAATCCCCCGTCATGGTACACAACTCATAATTATCATTTAACCAATACTTATGGAGGAAATTTAAATTCCTGGGTTCAATCAATTTTGGGAAAATCCGCTTTAGGTATTGAATTTCGTTCTGAGAATATTTTAAGTAATGTTTTGGGCGATGAACTTAACTCACCTGTTAATGTGCCCAATGAAGATGCAATTTTTACAAAATCAAAAACAAGGAATATAGTATCTGGCTTTTTTGAACATGTTTATTATTCAACAAAATTAACCGTTGGTGCAGGAGTGCTAAGTAATTATATATCAGAAAGCAAAACAGGGTTTAATTTTTTCCCTGGGGTTGACTTTGGTTATAAGATATTGCCCTCGGTAAATTTGTTTTCATCTTTTAATACCTCTTTACGAATGCCAACATTCACCGATTTATATTATCAGGGACCAACAAATCTCGGGAATGTTGATTTAAAACCTGAAAAAACAGCCTCTTTTGAAATAGGTGTTAAATTGAACTCTGATTTGTTACAGGCTTATTTGGTTGGTTTTTACAGAAATGGAAAAGATATCATCGACTGGGTAAAAAAGAGTGATTCCAATGAATCTGAAAAGTGGCAAACACAAAACCTTACGCAATTGAATAGTTTTGGGACTGAAATACAATTACAATTTAATTTAAAAAAACATTTTGGTAACAACTGGCCTGATAATATAAATGTTAGCTATTTCTACAATAATTTAGATAAGGAAGAAAATCAAAATCTCATTTCTTATTATGTGCTGGATAACCTGAAACATAAATTTGTAGGAACAATAAATCAAACTGTTTGCAGGAAAATTAATGTCAGCTTAAAAGTACTTTTTCAGGATAGGGCGGGTACTTATAATTATTATGAAAACGGAAATTTGGGTGATGAAAGGAGTTATGAACCATTTTGGATTTTTGATGGAAAAGTAAATTACAATTTGGGAAATTTGAAATTCTTTGTTTCGGTAAACAATATTTTAAATAAAAACTATGTTGATATAGGCAATGTTATTCAGCCCGGAAGATGGGCAAAAGTTGGAATTTCTTATGAATTGGATTTTGATTGATATAAATGATTTTTTTCAACGAAAAACAAAAATTGTATATTCGCGCAAAATTTTAAGAAAATGTTAAAAGGAATATTATCAGTTTCAGGTCAGCCTGGCCTTTATAAAATGGTCGCCGAGTCAAAGAATAATATAATTATTGAATCGATGGAAACGCAAAAAAGGATGCCGGTGCATTCTACCTCAAAAGTTTCTGCATTGGAAGATATTGCTATTTACACTGAAAACGGCGATGTTCCGTTAAAGGATATATTTAAGGCAATTTATGACAAGGAGAATGGTGGACCAGCGATAAATCCAAAATCAACAGCAATTGAACTAAAGTCATATTTTGAAAATGTTGTTCCAGATTTCGACAAGGATAGGGTATATGTCTCGGATATAAAGAAGGTTTTAACATGGTATAATACCTTGCAAGACAAAAATTTACTTGTTTTTACTGAATCGGATGTTGAACCTGAAATAAGTTCCAGTTTGAATAATTTGGAAGAGTCAGGCTCAAATTAAAATAGCTTTAAATTATTAATTGCTTTAAGGTTCGCAGTTTGTTCATTTCGTTGTAAAATAATTTCAAAAAGCTTGACAGTAGCTAATGCATCGCCTGTTGCACGATGTCTGCCTTGTATTTCAATACCAAGATCGTTGCAGAGACGGCCTAATGAGTAGGATTTATGGCCGGGCAGAAACTTTCTGGCTAATTTTACAGTACATAGAGTTTTACTATTAAAATTATAGCCTATTCTTGCAAATTCCTCCTTGATAAATTGATAATCAAAATTTGCATTATGGGCTACAAATATGTTTCCAGCTGTCAATTCTACAACCTTTTTGGCAATCTCGTAGAATTTAGGAGCATCTTCTACCATCATATTATCTATTCCGGTCAGTTTTGTAATATAATAAGGAATATCTATTTCGGGATTAATCAATGTAGAAAATTGACCTGTAATTTTCTTCCCGTTATGTTGAAAAATGGCTAACTCGGTAATACTGCCGAATTTAGGGTTGTTTCCTGTGGTTTCAATGTCAATAATTACGAACAATTTTTTCTTTTAAAGTATTATATTTAATATAATTGTATAAATTTGTTAAAAAATAGTCAAACTATATTTATCGATGTAGATATAAATTGATTTTATTTGATGATTATTTCATAACGTGTTATATAGGGATTTAAAAATAGAAACAATAATAAAAATTTAGATTATGAAAAAGATTACACTTTTGTTCTTATCGCTTTTCTTTATTTTGGGAACCTCTTTTGCCCAAAATGCAGATAGTAAATGGGCTATTGGATTAGGTCCCGGTGTTTATCATAACAACCAAAAAGCCGAATTCGGTTTTGCTCATGAATTTTATATTAGTCGTTATTTAAATCCATCCTTTGATTTAAGATTGAATTCAAATGGAGGATATGAAAGCGGTGGTATTGATTTTCAGGATGTTTACCTGAATTTGAGATACAAGTTTTATAATGTCTATATGATGAGTGAAACTGCAAAAGTTCAACCTTACCTGTTTGGTGGTGGAGGTATGATGTGGGATAATCTAGAAAATGGTTTTGCATGGAATGCCGGATTAGGATTTAAATTTCCTGTAAGTACTAATACTTCTTTATTCCTTGAAGCAGGATATTTAAGTGGTGTTGAAGGCACCAGAGGAGGAACAGTGCCACCATATAGTTCTGTAACTGTAACAGATGATATGTTTAAGTTGACAGGTATTGTTGAGTTTGCGTTTGGAAAGGCAAAAGACGAAGATGGT
Organism: Draconibacterium sp.; assembly: GCA_035391305.1. GTDB lineage: Bacteria > Bacteroidota > Bacteroidia > Bacteroidales > Prolixibacteraceae > Draconibacterium. Next base: position 802 of record DAOPKR010000142.1, on the reverse strand, counting down.
GATGGAGTTCCAGATAAAAAAGACAAATGTCCAGGTACACCCCCCGGAGTAGCTGTTGATGAAAATGGTTGTCCACTTGATCGTGACGGAGATGGAGTTCCAGATTATAAAGATGATTGCCCTGATCAGGCAGGTGATGCTAAGTTTAATGGTTGTCCCGATACTGACGGAGATGGTATTCCTGATAAAGATGATGATTGTCCAACAGTAGCTGGCTTAGCTAAATTCAAAGGTTGTCCTGATACTGACGGTGACGGTGTTCCAGATCCAAAAGATAAATGTCCTGACACTCCTAAAGGTTGCCCTGTTGATGTAAATGGTTGCCCGTTAGATTCAGACGGTGACGGTGTAATTGATTGCGAAGATAAATGTCCAAATGAAGCTGGTTCAAAAGAGAACAATGGTTGTCCGGATTGGCAGGATGTAGTTATTCCAACACTTTATTTTGATTTAAATAAAGCTGATTTGAAACCTGAAGGAAAAGCTGAATTGGATAAATTGGTTGAAACCTTAGTTGCAAGTAAAGAATTTAATATAGTTGTAGGTGGTCATGCTTGTAATCTTGGTACTGATGCCTACAACATGAAACTATCTGAAAAACGTGCTCAAACAGTTGTTAAATATTTACTTTCAAAAGGTGTAAATAATGCATATGTAGGATCACACAATTATGGAGAAAGCAAACCTGCAGTTCCTAATACTTCTGAAGCCAACAGAAAGAAGAATCGTAGAGTTGAGTGGGAAGTTCTGAAAATTAGAAAATAATATTTCAATATTATAAATTAAAAGCTCTGCCTTTGGC
>DAOPKR010000141.1:0-10647 GCA_035391305.1 Draconibacterium sp. | reverse complement strand
CCTTCCTCAATAACCTTTGAAATGGTTTTATCCTGAAGTACAATTTCTTTTCCTTTTTCAAAAAATTCATCGTCATCATCACCATCTTCATCTTTCTTCGCTTTCTCTTTTCTAATCCTCGGTTTCTGACTCAGCACTTTTTTAAAGGTTGAATAAGAGTTTTCAAACCTGATTATGATCAATGAAATTCCTGTTATCAGCAGAAAGAAAATCATTCCCACAAAACCAATCATCGAACTCATCCAGGTGCTTAAAACGTAACCGTAACGTCCTCCCCAATATATAAATGAACCTTCTTCTGATTTTGTAAAAATTAAACCCAACGCCAGTGAAAACCAGATTAAAGTTACAAGGCTGTAAACAAAATTGCGGCGAAACCGAACAATATTGCGGCTAATAATTCGTAATCCGGCCACTGCCAAAATGTAAACAATCAGAAATGAAGATACTCCGAACCCTTTATTGATAATCAATTCTGAAAGATACGCACCCGTTTTTCCAGCCTTATTCTGTACATTAATTTCTCTGTTCAGAACAAGTTCTTTTAAGCTTAAATCAAGTTTGCTTTGGTCAGCCGCACCAAAAAACAGGAATGAAACAAAAGCTATCAAAAGATATATGGCAACAACAAATATGATAAACCCAAGAATAAACCTGAATTTTTCATTTCTAAAAATAGAAACTTTGGCTACTTTCTTTTTTTGTGACGATTCAGCCGGCTTTTTGTTTTTCGTTGCCATTTATTGATAATTATTGAAAACCAAGGCGCAAATTTAATTAAAAAAACTAAGGTTTATTGCCAGAACACTCTCCTCTTCAACAAACCTTTAAAGAAAAAATTGTTAATAAACAACCTCATTCAATTTCAATTTGAAAGCATACGCATCTTGTTTCAAATAAATTAATCAAACCTAATTTAACACACTGTTTTATAACTATATACACAATGCAAAACACTGACAAATACACAGAAATTTTATCAATGTTAATTTTTATGTTTGTTTGTTTCATTAATAATTGTGTTGAAAAAATGAACGTTGTTTATATATCGAACGAATAATATTCTGTAACAGATATACTTTAAATAAAATATAATTTTTACATGGGAAAGCTTGCAGTAATTGCTTTTGGCGGAAATGCTATTTTGAGGGAGAACGAAACGGGAACAATTGAACAGCAGGAGAAAAATGCCACTGAAACATTGGAAAATCTTGTTCATTTAATTAACTCAGGATACGAACTTGTAATTACACACGGAAACGGGCCGCAGGTTGGAAATATTTTGCTCCGAAATGACGCGGGCTCTCAACTCTACAATATTCCGGCCATGCCACTCGATATTTGTGTTGCCGATTCGCAGGGAGGAATTGGATATATGATTGAACGAATGATGCGAAATGTGCTGAACAAACATGGTATCAAAAAAAATGTGATTACAATGGTTACCCTGGTTGAGGTAAATCAAAACGACACTGCCTTTCAAAATCCGTCGAAAAGGATCGGAAAAATTTATACAAAACCAGAAGCTGAAAGGCTTGAAAAAGAACACAAATGGGTGTTTAAACCTTCAGCAAAACATGAAAACAGCTTTCAGAGGGTGGTCCCTTCCCCGGTTCCGTTGCAAATTATAAACAGAGAAACCATACAATTGCTGGTTCAAAACGGAAATATAGTAATTGCTGCCGGTGGAGGCGGAATTCCGGTTTATTTTGATGATGAAAAAAATGTAAGAACTGTTGATGCTGTTATCGATAAAGATATGGCTTCGAGCTTTTTGGCAACAAATATTAATGCCGATGAATTTTATGTTTTAACCGATGTATCATTCATATACAAGGATTTTGGGTTACCGACCCAGGAAAAACTTGAATTTCTGGATTATGCCGACACAGTTAAATATTTGGCTGAAGGTACTTTTGCCGAAGGTACAATGGAACCCAAAATTAAAGCATGTTTAAATTTCATTAAAAATGGCGGAAGCAAAAGTGTTATAACCGAAGCTAAAAAACTGGAAGATAAATCTTTCGGTTCAAAAATTACAATGGAGTATGAGAATTAGAAATGCTTGAATGCTTAAATGCTTGAATGTAGAAAATCCAACAACCAAAATTGGGGTTCAGCTATTCCTGATATTATGATTATACTATAAAGGAGAAATAAACCAGAAACAAATAACAAACAACTAAAAAAATAAAAGCATGAAAATCAATCTTAAAAATCGAAATTTTCTGAAATTACTTGATTTTACTCCTGAAGAAATAAACTATTTGCTTGAACTGTCAGCTTCGTTGAAAAAAGAAAAAAAAGACCGAACAGAATTTCAGCAATTAAAAGGTAAAAACATTGCACTGATATTTGAAAAAGCTTCAACGCGTACCCGCTGTTCATTTGAGGTTGCCGCTTTTGATCAGGGCGCAAATGTTACTTACCTCGGGCCATCCGGGTCTCAAATCGGACAAAAAGAATCGATGAAAGATACAGCCCGAGTTTTGGGACGAATGTATGATGCGATTGAATACCGCGGCTTTGGACAGGAAATAGTGGAAGACCTTGGTAAATATGCCGGGGTTCCGGTTTGGAACGGATTGACAAATGAATTTCACCCAACACAAATTCTTGCCGACTTTTTAACAATGAAAGAACATTCGGGAAAACTGCTTTCAGAAATAAAATTCTGTTACCTGGGCGACGCACGCAATAATATGGGAAATTCATTAATGGTGGGGGCAGCCAAAATGGGGATGGATTTTAGAGCAGCCGCACCAAAAAAATGTCAGCCAACCGACGAACTTCAAATTCAATGCAAAGAAATTGCAGGCAAAACCGGGGCAAAAATAACTGTTACTGAAAATGTTGCAGAAGCTGTAAAAGATTGTGATTTTTTATATACCGATGTTTGGGTTTCGATGGGCGAACCCGCTGAAGTGTGGGTTGAACGGATAAAATTACTATTGCCCTACCAGATAAACACAAAAACTATGAAACTAACAGGCAATCCAAAGGTTAAATTTCTGCACTGCCTGCCTGCCTTTCACAACCGCGAAACAAAAGTAGGCGAAGATATTTACAAACAATTCGGAATTGAAGCAATGGAAGTAACCGAAGAAGTTTTTGAAAGTGAATCGTCAATAGTTTTTGATCAGGCTGAAAACCGTTTACATACAATAAAAGCTGTGATGGTTGCTACATTGGCTTAATAATAGAAAAGAGGCAGTCAGAAATATACCGGCTGCCTCTTTCACTTTTGGAAATTTAAAAATCTGCTACTCCGTTTTCGTTACATTTCCCTTGATCTGTAAAATAACCTCAGAATTTTTTGCATTTGAACTCACTGTAATTGTCTTGCTGAAATTACCTACATTATGTGTATTGTACACAACTTTTATAGAACCATCTTTTCCGGGAGCAACCGGCTCTTTTGTCCAGCTTGGTACAGTGCAACCACATGATGAACGAACATTGCTAAGAATTAACGGAGTTTTCCCTTCATTCGTAAACTTAAATTCGTAAGTTCCGTCACTACCTTGCTCAATTGTTCCGTAATCGTGAACAGTATTTTCAAAATTTATTACAAGAGTTGAATCGGCAGTTTGCGCTTTACCATTTAAAGCAACTGCTACCAACAGAATAACAGAAAAAAGAAATGTCTTCATAATTTTAATATTTAATATTTTATTTAATAAACTAAACCTATTTCATTCGTTTATAATTGTTTATTTTTTAAGGTAACTCATAGAACTCGCATAATCATTCTCCTGCGTATTAAAATAGCTTTTATTATGCTCGTTTCATCTTCAATTGATTGCAAATGTATATGCAAAACTTTTTGAATATTCTCATTTTTATTGTTTTTTTTTCAGTATTAACAAAATGATTGAAAGGTTGAGCATTTGCAAACCGGAATTTACTTTTTATGAAAGCATTTATTTCGAAAATGCAAGGCAACATTTACGAGTGCAATCATTACCGGAACTTCGACAAGCGGCCCGATAACACCTGCAAAAGCCTCTCCTGAATCAATTCCGAAAATAGCTATGGAAACAGCAATTGCCAATTCAAAATTATTGCTTGCAGCAGTAAAAGCCAGTGTTGTTGATTGCTGGTAATCAGCGCCAATTTTTTTACTCATAAAAAATGAAGTAAAAAACATTATTACAAAATAAAACAACAAAGGCAACGCAATTACAATAACATCCATCGGGATTTTAATTATGTAATCACCTTTTAATGAAAACATGACCACAATTGTAAAGAGCAGCGCGATAAGTGTGAGCGGACTGATTTTGGGTATAAACCGGGTTTCATACCAGGTTTTGCCTTTAATATGTGAAAGCACAAACCTTGTGAAAAATCCTGCTATCATTGGTATTCCCAAATAAATAAACACGCTTTTTGCAATTGCTCCCATCGTAATTTGCGAAACTGTTTCGTTAACAGGCACACCAAACCAGTCAGGCAGAACAGCAATAAAAATGTATGCATAAACAGCAAAAAACAACACCTGAAAAACAGAATTAAATGCAACTAATCCGGCAGCATACTGTGTATCCCCTTTCGCCAGATCGTTCCAAACAATTACCATGGCAATACAACGCGCGAGACCAATTATGATTATACCATACATATATGGCAGGTTGGCATTGTTTTCTCCCGGAAATAATTTAAAAAAAATGATTGCCAGCGTAAACATAAAAACCGGTCCGATAACCCAGTTTTGAAACAACGAAAGACCAAGAACTTTTGTATTGCGAAAAACATCTCCCAATTCTTCGTATTTAACTTTTGCCAGCGGCGGATACATCATCACAATCAATCCAACTGCAATTGGAATGTTGGTTGTACCTCCCGACATATTATTCCAGAATTCAGCTACCCGCGGACTTGCCCAGCCCATAAAGACGCCAATAAACATGGCCAGAAAAATCCACAATGTGAGATATCTGTCCAAAAATTTTAATCGCTTTTTTGAAGGCATAAAAATTTGAATTATAATAGTTTATCTGCTGAAATTGTAATACTAAAAATGCCGGTTCCCCTCTGTTTAAAATCTTTAATTTCTTCTGAATTCAAATATTTAGAAAGAATATCTGCAGGAATAGCTATTTCCTTCTGTTTGTGAATGACAATATTCTCAAAACCAGTCGTTTTTATAATTTGCAGATATTCTTCAATATCTAAAGCTCCTGAAACACAACCTGCGTACATTTCTGCATCTTTTTGAAGTTTTTCAGGTAATTGTCCTTTTAAAACAACATCAGAAACACAAAAATGACCTCCGTACTTTAAAACCCGCATAATCTCTTTGAATGCCTTTATTTTATCAGGAACCAGGTTTAAAACACAGTTCGAGAGAACAATATCAAAATTATTGTCAGGCAGTGGCATTTCTTCAATATCGCCTTTTACAAATTCAATGTTCGAAAAACCAAGTTTTTTGTTGTTTTCGATGGCTTTTGCAATCATTGCATCGGTAAAATCCAACCCGGTAATTTTTCCTGAATCGCCAACAATCGATCTTGCCACAAAACAATCGTTACCTGCACCACTTCCCAAATCCAGAACATGGTCACCTGTTTTTATTTCGGCAAACTGTGTTGGGATGCCACAGCCTAAACCCAAATCAGCATCTTTATTATAACCTTTTATACTTTTATAATCGTCACCAATCATACTGATGCCCAGTTCATCACAACAATTATCAGTACTACAGCAACCTTGTTGTTGTAATAAAAAACTTTGACCCGCGATTGAGCCGTATTTTTCTCTCACTACCTTTTTTAAATCATTTGCATTCATAATTGTGGTTTTATTTGTTCAACATAGAAATTCAGGAATCCGCTTTTTATCTCGTCCCGAACCCTGTAATATTCACTTTCAATAAATTCAGGAGTCCCAACTGCATGAGACGGATCATCGAAACCAATGTGTAACCGGTGATTTACTTTTCCCAAAAAAGCCGGACAGTTTTCGTTGGCGCCGCCGCAAACTGTAATTACATAATCCCATTCCTGATCGAGATATAAATCAACCGAATCCGAAGTGTGTTGACTGATATCAATGCCAATCTCTTTCATCACTTCCACTGCTTTGTGGTTTAATTTTCCTGAAGCTTCAGTTCCGGCAGAAAAAACCTCCAACCGCTTGTCAAATGACTGTAAAAAACCATGTGCCATCTGGCTGCGGCAACTGTTTCCGGTGCAAAGAATAAGTATTTTCATTTTTTTAAATTGTTAAATTGCTCTTTTCCTACATTCATGCATTCTTTCATTCAATCACTCATGCATCTTTTTACCCGCAAACATATCCTTCGCCAGGTTGAATTTCGTCCAAAAATGCCCCGAGTATCTGCTTCATTTCGTTCATCCGCACAGGTTCGAGACAATACTTTGTTCGCACCCCTTCAATGTGTCCCTGAATTAATCCGGCATTTTTCAACTCTTTTAAATGTTGGTTGACAGTTGTCCGTCCAAGCGGAAGTTCATCAGAAATATCGCCGGTAATACAATTACTGGTTTGAGATAAAAATTTTAAAATCTGTAAACGTGCCGGATGGGCAAGCACTTTAAAAAGTTCTGCCTTGTCAGCAAGATCCTTGTCAAATAATTCAATTTTCGATTGTACCATATTCAATAAATTATGACGCAAATATACGTCATAATTTAATACGACGTATATATACGTTTAAAATTTTAACAACATTTTTTTTCTGATCTAAAATTTGAGAATATCAACAATACACTTCCTCAGTAAGCTAATGTTTCTAAATTTGCGGTCTGTTATTTTTCTCCGAGTCATTGCTCCTTCGATTCAAAATCTGGTGCTTTGGCCGATGGGATAACCCGGAAACAGGTTATCCTCCCACATCCCGGTAAAGTTGGGACAATTTGGAAAGGAGAATGAGCTTATTCAAGACTGAAGTTGAATACGTTTCAATCTACTTTCATTTAAATTTGATTTGAAAAAACTGTTATGGAAATTTTGTTTCTGGGGTTGGTATTTTTAATGGCGGTATTATACTCATCGGTGGGCCATGGTGGCGCCAGCGGTTATTTGGCGTTAATGGCAATTTTCAGCTTTTCGCCCGAATTTATGCGCCCGTCAGCACTTGTACTCAACATTTTTGTTTCGTCAATTGCTCTTTTTTCGTTTTACAAAAACGGTCATTTACGGGTGAATTTGTTGTTGCCGTTTATTATTACCTCGGTACCGCTCGCATTTTTGGGCGGATTAATTACTGTCGATCCCAAAATATATAAAATCATTCTGGGTGTTTTTCTGATAATTGCCATAATAAGAATGCTTTACAACCCAAAAAATCAGCAAAATGAAGTTCGGTATGTAAATAAATATGCAGCATATTTAATCGGAAGTTCGCTTGGTTTTTTAAGCGGTTTAATTGGTATTGGCGGCGGAATTATTCTCAGTCCGATTATTATTTTGCTGAAATGGGGAACGATGAAAGAAACAGCAGCAGTTTCCGCAGCATTTATTTTGGTGAACTCGGTTTCAGGTTTAATTGGGCAGTTTACACAAGGAATTCAACTTGCTCCTGAAATAGGTTTCATGCTGGCCGCGGCAATAACCGGAGGTGTAATCGGCTCTTATATGGGAAGTTATAAAATCTCCGAAAAAGCTTTAAAATATTCACTTTCTGTGGTTTTGACTTTTGCCAGTATCAAATTGTTATTTTTATAAAAATGGAGCAATCAACGGTTAACAATAACATGAAAATGCCCAATCTTTTATTGATTGGCGGGAATGGCAGAAATGCCGGAAAAACCACGCTGGCATGTAAAATCATATCCTTTTTTTCAGCAAAAACAGAAGTAACAGGCTTGAAGATTTCACCGCACCATCATTTTTATAATGAAGAAAATGTAATATTCAGAAATGAAAGAATTATTGTACTCGATGAAAAACAAAATACCGAAAAGGATAGTTCTTTAATGCTGCAGGCCGGTGCCAGCAAAGTTTATTTTGTAATGGTTAAACCTGAACATTTTAAGGAATCAGTTGACAAACTTATTGAATTACTGCCCAACAATTTAATTGTCTGCGAATCGGGTGGCTTGCACGAGTTTGTTACTCCCGGACTATTTTTAATGGTAAAGCGAAAAGAGGATGAAATTGTAAAAAAACATTTGTTGCTATATTCTCCCACAATTGTAAACAATGATGGAAAAAACTTTGATTTCGACATTCAAAAACTTGAATTTCAAGACAATCACATTAAAATATTAAAGTGAATATGGGCAAATTTGAAGAAATACTTGAAATAATAAATACCCTTCAATCCGATTTCAAAATTGAAGAAATAGAATTGCAACACGCATTAAACCGGATATTGCAGGAAGATATTTTTGCCGACGCTGATATGCCGCCATTTCACAAATCGGCAATGGACGGGTTTGCATGCCATTTGGAAGATATTGAAAATGACCTCGAAGTGTTGGAAACTATTCAGGCCGGAATGATTGCCACAAAAAAAGTTGGCAAAAATCAATGTTCGAAAATTATGACAGGCGCACCGGTTCCCGAAGGTTGTGATTGTGTTTTTAAAGTTGAGGAATCAGAAAATTCTGGAGAAAACCATGTTCGATGCACAAATCAAGGTACTCATAAAAACATTTGTTACCAGGGAGAAGATTACAAATCGGGGGAAGTATTAATCAAAAAAGGTACAATAGTAAATGTTTCGCAAATGGCGGTTTTGGCCGGTGTTGGAAAAGTAAAAATAAAAGTTTCGGCACTGCCAAAAATTTCACTCATTGCAACAGGAAGCGAATTGGTTGAACCAAACGAAAAACCTGAAAATGGAAAAATCAGAAACAGTAACGCAAGCCAGATAATTTCACAACTTCAGAAAATGAACCTCGGTGTAAATTATATTGGACTGGCAAAAGACGATTTTAAAAGCCTGAGCCAGTTATTCACAAAAACTTTTGAAACGAGTGATTATGTAATTTTTACCGGAGGAGCGTCAGTTGGCGATTTCGATTTTATTCCTGAAATTTTAAAAAGCCAGGGGTTCAATGTTTTATGGAATCGCACAGGTATAAAACCTGGCAACCCGATGACTTTTTCACAAAAAGGAAATAAATACTGTTTTGGTTTATCCGGCAACCCTGTTTCATCTTTGGTGCAATTCGAAATGATTGCTAAACCAACTATTTACAAGCTTTTGGGCGCCAAATTTCAACCCTTCAGAATAAAAGCACCCTTGGCATTCGATTTTAAACAAAGAAATGCCGATCGCTTAATCCTGAAACCGGTAATAATCAACGGAGATGGTTTGATTGAAGCAATTCCGTTTAACGGTTCGGCACATATAAATGCACTTGTTTTTGCAAACGCTTTAATGGAAATGCAAACAGGACAAACTGAAATTATGAAAGGAGAACTTGTTTATGTTAGACCCTTATAACCGACCGATAAATTACCTACGCATTTCGGTAACCGACAGGTGCAATTTACGCTGTACTTATTGCATGCCAGCAGAAGGTGTACCACTGAAAAGACAAGAAGATATTTTATCATTCAATGAAATTGCGGAGATTGTAAACGCTGGCGTTCAACTGGGTTTGAAAAAAATACGTCTCACCGGCGGCGAACCTTTGGTGCGGAAAGACTTACCAAAACTTGTTAAAATGATTGCCGAAATTGAAGGCATTGAAGATATTGGATTAACAACAAACGGCGTTTATTTGCCGCTTTTTGCAAAACAATTAAAGGCGGCGGGTTTGAATCGTGTTAATGTCAGTCTGGATACAATGAATCCCGAAAAATTCAAAAAAATAACACGCTTTGGAAATGTAGAAGACGTTTTGAGAGGAATTGAGGCTGCAATATCGGCCAGACTTCTACCTGTTAAAATCAATTTTGTAAGAATTCCGGGTGAAAATGAAGAAGATGAAGCTGAAGTCAGAGAATTTTGTGAAATGAAAAATCTGCAACTCAGGTTTATCCGGCAAATGAATTTAAAAACAGGTGAGTTTGATGCAGTTGAAGGAGGAAAAGGTGGAATTTGTGAAATCTGTAACCGGCTTAGGCTAACCGCCGACGGATTTATAGTTCCGTGTTTGCATTCCGGACTTCGTTTTAATGTGCGGGAACTGGGAATAAATGAAGCTTTTCGCAGGGCAGTGAACCTAAAACCTGAAAAAGGAATAGGAACTGAAACACATGAATTTTCAAATATTGGAGGATAAATATTATGGGTAAATTATCGCATATCAACAACGAAGGAAAAGCAAATATGGTTGATGTTGGCAACAAACCCGAACAAACCCGGGTTGCTAAAGCGTCAGGTTTTATTCAGCTACTGCCTGAAACGCTGAAATTAATCAATGAAAACCTGATTAAAAAAGGCGATGTTTTAACAATTGCTGAAATCGCCGGAATTCAGGCTGCCAAGGAAACGTCACGTTTAATTCCTCTGTGCCACACGTTGTTGCTCACAAAAGTTGAAGTAAAAACAACTGTAAAAGAAAATGGGATTTTTGTTGAAAGCATGGTAAAGTGTAAAGGTCAAACGGGAGTTGAAATGGAAGCGTTGACCGCAGTTAATGTCGCACTGTTAACCATTTACGACATGTGCAAAGCAGTTGACAAACAAATGGTTTTAAGCAACATAAAACTTGATTTTAA
>DAOPKR010000140.1:0-10685 GCA_035391305.1 Draconibacterium sp. | reverse complement strand
AAAAAAAGTGGGTAAGCTACCTGTGTCGCACCGCTACAACCGCCTACCCTTGCTGCCTTCCGACTCTGGGGGGTTTCAGCAGGAGCTGGTCGCACAGGACTTACCCGGCGCAAAAGTAGAAAAATTTAGTTTACCACCAAACAAAAAGAACAACCTCATGGATTTATCTTGAAGCTGATACCAAATACCCACGAATATCAATTCTTATTTGTCAACTTCATTAAAAAATGAGGCTGTACACAAAAAATAGATTTATATTTGTGAACCTTAACTATTAAAACAAATTATCATGGAAGAAAAATCAACTTCAATTTGGAAATCCTCTTTAACTTACGGTGCATACATGGCATTGATATCCATTGCAATTTCTGTAATCATTTGGGCGGGTGGATTAATTGAGTCAATGGGCATTTTTGGCTCTGCAATAATTGGATTGCTTTCCTTTGTAATTACTTTTCTACTTCTCCTGTTTTTCACCAAAGCATACAGAAATAAAGAATTGAATGGAATAATTAGTTTTAAACAGGCTTTTCAGTTTGCAATGCTTGTAGTTATTTTTTCAGTGTTAATTACAACAATTTATAATTACATTTTTCATACGTTGATAGATCCGGAATACATGAAAAATTTAATGGCCGTTTTGCAGCAAAAAACGATGAATTATATGGAAAAAGTTGGTGCTCCGGAAGCACAAATAGAAAAAACATTAGAGAAATTTTCTGAAATACCAACGATCTGGAAAACGTTACGTCAGGGAATTGTTACCGGACTTATTGCAGGTGCTGTTATTTCATTGATAGTTGCAGCAATTGTTAAGAAAAAGGAAGAAGATATCGTTCCCGAATAAATCTCAATAACTTTTATGGATATATCCGTAGTAATTCCACTTTTTAATGAGGAAGAGTCGCTCCCTGAATTGGCAGCCTGGATTGATAAAGTAATGCTTGAGAATAGATTCTCATACGAAATCGTTATGATTGATGATGGCAGTAAAGATGATTCTTGGAAAATGATTGAAAATCTTCAAATAAAAAATCCTCATATAAAAGGAATAAAATTCAGGAGAAATTACGGGAAATCAGCAGCATTGTATTGTGGATTCGATGTTGCAGAAGGTGACGTGGTAATTACAATGGATGCCGATTTACAGGATAGCCCCGATGAAATTCCCGGTCTTTTTAAAATGATAAAGGAGGATGGTTTCGACCTTGTTTCGGGATGGAAAAAAAAGAGGTACGATCCGGTATTCACGAAAAACATACCGAGTAAAATCTATAACTTCACGGTTCGCTGCATAACAGGAATTAAACTGCACGATATGAACTGCGGACTAAAAGCATATCGCAAAAACGTGATTAAAAGTATTGAAGTTTATGGCGAAATGCATCGTTATATTCCGGTTTTGGCCAAATGGGCAGGATTTAAAAACATTGGCGAAAAAGTTGTAATCCACAGCGAACGAAAATATGGTGTAACAAAATTCGGAATGGAACGATTTATCCGTGGACCACTTGATTTGCTGTCGGTTACATTTATTTCAAGATTTGTAAAACGCCCGATGCACTTTTTTGGGATTTTAGGAATTTTAATGGTCCTTGTCGGAATTTTTGCATCAATTTGGCTTGCCATACAGAAAATATGGGAAATAAAACACGGGATTGTTGGCCACCTGATAACTAACAGTCCATATTTTTATATTGCTTTAACTTCTATGATAATTGGAGCACAATTTTTTATGGGCGGTTTTATGGGCGAACTTATTTCACGCAGCGCCAGCGAAAGAAACAATTATCAGATAGAAAAAAGAACATTCTAAAACAAAAAACACCAAATACCTCAATGGTCGAAAAAGAGATTCAATTCAGAAAAAAAAGGGAAATTGGCGATATTTTTACAGATTCTTTTGAATTTATCAGACAAGAAATTAAACCAATTTCAAAGTTGGTTGGAATTTATGTTTTCCCGTTTTTGTTGCTTTATGGATTGGTACTTGTTTATCTTCAAAAAAATGTAATTAGCAGGTTTGATTTTTCCAACCCTGATACTTTGCTTGAAAACATTGGCCCAATGTACATGAATATGTTCCTGTTTTCTCTTTTCGGGCTTTTTGTTCAGGCGTTATTGATTGCCGCATACTACTCATATATTGATGCTTACGTCAAAAAAGGAAAAGGAAATTTCGACCTTTCGGAAATTACACCGCAACTTTTTGCCAATGGGTTGCTTGCAATTGGCGCCAGTTTTGTTTTATTTCTTTTGGTGATGGTTGGCGTAATTCTGTGTATTATTCCGGGAATATATTTTGCAAACACCTATTCGTTGGTATTCTTCATCCTTATTTTCGAAAAAAAGGGATTTGGCAGTGCTTTTTCCCGCTCTTCATTGCTTATCAGATCACAATGGTGGAATACGTTTTTAATTAACATTGTAGGAGTTATAATAATTTGGACTGTTGGTATGATTATGTCAATCCCAACAATGATAACTGGATTTTCGAAAAATATATTCAATCCTGATTTGGCACCGGTTGAATACCCTGATTGGTACTGGGTCCTAATCGCCATCTCAAGCATAGTTTCATCAGTTTTGTATATTGTGTTATATACCTTTCTAGCGTTTCAATATTTCAATTTAGACGAAAGCATTGAAGATAATAAGCGCACAGGCACGAATAATCCATATTGAAAAATCACTGTCTCCTCGCCTGCTAATGAAGTTCAGGAAAAATTAAAAGCTATATTTTTCCCCTTCGGTAATTTCTCTTTTCGCAAATTGAAATTCAGAAATAAGGTTTTCCATTATTTGTTTTACCGGAAGAACCTCTTTTATTTGTGCAGAAACCTGCCCGATTTCAAGCTCGCCATTTTCCAGGTCACCTTCAAACATTCCCTTTTTTGCCCGGCCTTTTCCCAATAAATCGCGCAGTTCTTCGGTTGTAGCCGCATTTTGTTCAGCAATGTCAACCAAATTGAAAAAATGGTTTTTCACCAATCGCACGGGCGCCAGTTTTTTAAGCGATAATTTTGTTCCTCCTTCTCCAATTTCGGTTATCAGTTTTTTGAAATCAGGATGCGCCGATGATTCTTCAGAAACGGCAAAGCGCGTACCAATCTGAACTCCGTCGGCCCCCAACGCCATGCACGCCAGCATCGATTCTCCTGACGAAATACCACCTGCGGCAAGCAACGGTAAATTTGTAACTTTTCGCACCGATGGAATTAATGCAAGCGTTGTTGTTTCTTCTCTTCCGTTGTGACCGCCAGCTTCAAAACCTTCTCCAACAATGGCGTCAACACCGGCAGCTTCGCATTTTTCGGCAAAAAATGAACTGGATACAACATGTACAACTTTAATACCCCGTTCTTTTAACCAACCCGTCCATAATTTTGGACTACCTGCTGAAGTAAAAACAATTTTAACATTATGACTGGTAATAATCTTCATCACCTTTTCCAACTCGGGATACATTAGCGGAACATTAACCCCAAATGGTTTTGTAGTGGCATTTTGAGTTTTAATAATATGCTCTTCCAAAACTTCAGGGTGCATTGAACCCGCTCCAATTAAACCCAAACCTCCGGCGTTACTCACTGCCGATGCCAGTTTCCAACCTGAACACCAAACCATTCCGGCCTGAATAACCGGAAATTCAATATCAAACAATGCACAAACTCTATTCATTGCCAGTTCACTTTTTAGATTTTTTAATTGATTTTTATTCGACCAGCGAAATATTTTCTTCCAGCAAGGTTATTAATTTCTCTTTTGTCAGCCAACGGGTAATTTCTCCTTCTTTTGCAAAAGAAATAGTACCTCTTTCTTCTGAAACTATTATACAAACTGCGTCAGTATTTTCTGTGATTCCAATGGCTGCACGATGCCTCAAACCCATACTTTTGTCGATTTCCTTTTGGGTGAGCGGTAAAATACAACCCGCTGCTGCAATACGATTTCCCCTTATTATTACGGCACCGTCGTGAAGTGGAGAGTTTTTAAAGAAAATAGTTCGTAAAAGAGAAGACGATATTTTAGCGTTTAACCGTTCACCTGTATTAACCTGGTCGTTCAAATCCAACGATCGTGTCATTACTATTAAGGCACCGGTTAGCGATTTCGACATTGAAATGCAAGCATCTACAAGTATATCTATTTGTTCCTGGTTAATGGTTCTTTTTTTATTGGTTCCCAACAACTTATCGAGTGCCAGAACCTGATTTAAATTGTAATGTGTACCAACAAAAACAAGAAATTTCCTGATTTCGGGATGAAAGACAATAATTAGTGCAAGCACACCAACTCCAATAAACTGGCCCATAATTGTCCCGATCAATTCCATGTTCAGCAACTTTACCACCAACCAGAAAAGATAAAGAGAAAACAAGCCCAAAACAATATTAAATGCGACTGTTCCTTTTAATAACCTGTACATTTGGTACAGCAACAAAGTCACCAGTAAAATGTCGAGAATATCAAGAAACCGTATCGTTATAAAAGAAATCATTTCTTTATAGAAGCTTTAATTTCACAAAATATTTTTATTACATCGACAGCCTCTTTTACGTCGTGCACACGCAAAATATCGGCACCTCCCATTATCGCCAAAGTATTTGCTACTGTTGTACCGTTAAGTGAAGTTTCCGGCGTAATTTCAAGCGCTTTCCAAATCATCGATTTCCGGCTTAATCCAACCATTACGGGCAACTGAAACACTTTGAACGAATCAAGCCGGTTGAGCAGTTCGTAGTTGTGATCCAAATTCTTCCCGAACCCAAAACCAGGATCGAGAATAATATCTTCAACCCCAAATTTTGAAAGTTTCTTTACTCTTTCGCTAAAATAATTCGAAATTTCTTTAATAACATCTTCATAATGAGGATCGTCCTGCATGGTTGCAGGAGTTCCCTGAATATGCGACAAAATGTACGGAACTTTTAATTTACCAACTGTCTCGAACATATTGGAATCAAGCGACCCACCCGAAATATCGTTTATAATAATCGGCCCAATTTCATCAACTATTCTAACAGCAACCCACGATCTGAAAGTATCTATTGAAATCGGGATTGCCGGAAAGTTTTTCCGGATAGCAATAACTGCGGGCAACAACCTTTCCAACTCAGTTTTTGTAGAAACCTGCAAAGCACCTGGTTTTGTTGAAACTCCTCCAATATCGAGTATTGAAGCACCTTCCTGAACCATTTTTTCAACAGAAGAAAGCAGAACTTTTTCATCTGTCATTTTTCCTCCGTCATAAAACGAATCGGGAGTAACATTTACAATACCCGCCACGATTGGAATGGTGAAATCAATTTCCTCACTGCCAATACATATTTTGTTTTTCCGTTTAAGAAATTTGCCCGCCGACTGGCTAATCAACATGCGCTCGATGCTTTTTAGTTATACAATTGAAAGAACACAAATGTAAAACAAAACAGCTCAATTTGCTCATTTTTTAATACTTTTATGCCTCATTTTAAAAATCAAATGGAAAAAACAAATCAGCAATACGATAAGGTAATTTCGATATGCCGCGACCTCTTTTCAAAAAAAATGAACGATTACGGAACTGCGTGGCGTATCCTCAGACAAACTTCGATTACCGACCAGATTTATATTAAAGCACAGCGAATCAGGAGCATCGAAGAAAAAGGGATAACAAAGGTTGACGAAGGTGTGCGGCCCGAATTTATTGGGATAATTAATTATGCAATCATGGGTTTGATACAGCTTGAACTTGGTCCCTCGGACATTGAGCTAAATGCTAAGGAAACTTTGGATTTGTATGACAAACACTTTGTAAAGGCGAAAATGCTGATGCAGGACAAAAACCACGATTATGGTGAAGCATGGAGAAATATGCGGATTAGTTCATACACCGATTTAATTTTGATGAAGATCAAACGCACAAAACAAATTGAAGATAATTTGGGAATTACTACTGTTTCGGAAGGTATTGATGCAAATTATCTCGATATGATTAATTATGCAGTTTTCGCTATGATTAAAATTGAATTTGAGAGCAATTAAATCAATAAAAATGAAAATTATAAGACACATTGCAAGGATATTATTCGGATTTACATTTATTTTTTCGGGTTTTGTAAAAGGAATTGACCCCTGGGGATCGGCTTACAAATTTACCGACTATTTTAATGCGATGGGGATGGAATGGCTGCTATGGTCGGCTTTTCTGCTTGGCGTTTTCCTTGCCTTTGCTGAGTTTACAATCGGAGTCGCGTTTCTTTTTAATATTTCAATCCGTTTTTTTTCATGGCTTGGGTTGTTATTTATGGCTTTCTTTTTACCGCTTACATTGTGGGTAGCCATAAAAAACCCGGTAACCGATTGTGGTTGTTTTGGCGATGCTTTGGTAATTTCAAACTGGGCAACTTTTTATAAAAACCTGGTTTTAATTGTTTTTGCCATAATTGTTGTAAAATATCGCAATAAAATGGATTGGAAATGGGCTGAAAAACCGGGGTTTATTCTTGGTATTGCAACAATATTCGCCTACATTTTTATTGTGTACTATTCATATAACCACCTACCGGTATTTGATTTCAGACCATATAAAATTGGGGTAAATATTCCCGATGCAATGAAAACTCCTGAAAACGCTCCAAAGGATATTTACGAAAACACCTTCTATTATAAGAATAAAAATTCTGGCGAAATACAAGAATTTACAGAAGAAAATTACCCCTGGCAAGATACAGTGAACTGGGTGTACGACAACATGGAATCGAAATTGGTGCAGGCAGGTTACAAACCGCCAATTCATGATTTCATGATACAGTCTGCCGAAGGCGACGACGTGAAAGACTTTTTTATCCACGACCAAAATTATGTGTTTATGCTCATTGCCTACAACCTCGATAAATCAAGCAGAAAACCACAGGATGAAATCAATAATCTTGCGGGATGGGCACAGGAAAACGGTAATTCATTTATTTGTATTACTTCATCCCTACCCGACCAATCAGCAGTTTTTGCCGAAGAAACCGGTGCTCCCTACGAATTTTTTACCTGCGATGAAATTACACTGAAAACAATTATTCGATCAAATCCGGGGTTAATTGTTTTGAAAGACGGTGTAATTGTCGGGAAGTGGCATTATAACGACATACCAACGCCGGAAGAGTTTAAAGAGGAGTTTGTAGAAAAGGGAGAATGATTGTGATTGGAGGAATGAGATTGAGAGAGATTGATGAGATTCAAACTATAACTTCTGTATTTAATCCTATCAATCTTTTTTCAATCTAATTCAATCTTTTTTCAACTTTGGAATGAATAAATAGTTAATTGTTCTTTACAATCATAAACAATTTATGTTGTTGCCATACGAGTTGTTAATTTTGTGTTCAATGATAAATCTAATAAACTATAATTCAGGAATATGAGACAAAAAATAGTAGCAGGAAACTGGAAATGTAATACCACTGTTCAGGAAGGTATTGAGTTGGCAAGAGCCGTTGATACAATTGTTGCAAATGAAGGCGCTAAAGACGTTGTTGTTGTTTTGGGAACTCCATTTACACACATTACAAAAGTAGTTGAAACCGTTGATGCAAAACGCATTGGCGTAGCCGCACAAAACTGTGCTACCGAAGCAAAAGGCGCTTTCACCGGCGAAGTTTCGGCGCAAATGGTTAAATCAACGGGAGCAAACTACGTAATTCTTGGCCACTCTGAACGTCGCGAATATTATGGCGAAACCAGCGAAATTCTGAATAAAAAGGTAGCACTTGCATTGGCAAACGGATTAACACCGATTTTTTGTTGTGGCGAAGCATTGAGTATCCGCGAAGCAGGCACACACAACGCTTATGTTACAAAACAACTGGAAGAAACTGTTTTCACGCTTTCTGCTGACGATTTCAAGAAAATAGTAATTGCTTACGAACCAATTTGGGCAATCGGAACCGGTGTTACAGCAAGTTCAGAACAGGCACAGGACATGCATGCCAATATCCGCGCAGCAATTACCTCTAAATTTGGTGCTGAAATAGCTGAAGGAACTTCAATTTTGTATGGAGGAAGCTGCAATGCAAAAAACGCAAAAGAATTGTTTGCCAATAAAGATGTTGATGGTGGTTTAATTGGAGGAGCCTCATTAAAAGCCGAAGATTTTATCCACATTATAAACGGATTTTAAAAGATTTTTTCTTTCATCCGGAAAGAGAAAAATAATAAATACAAAAAGCCATTCGATATAAAAGCGAATGGCTTTTTAGGTTTAAAACACTATTCTTCACAAAATGGATTACTATAAAATAACAATAGAAATTACACCTTTCGAGGATTGGTTGCGCGACGTGCTTGTTGCTCAGTTGGGCGAAATAGGGTTCGACAGCTTTGTTGAAACAGATTCAGGAACAGAAGCATTTGTTCCGGTTAACAGTTTTATAGAAACCGATTTTGAATTTGTTCTGGATTCATTTAGGGATGATTTCTCGTTTTCAACAAAAAAAGAATTGATTAAAAGTCAGAACTGGAATGAAGAGTGGGAGAAAAACTATTTTAAACCGCTTGTAATCAATAACGAATGTGTAATCAGGGCACCGTTTCATACCGATTTCCCAAAAGCAAAATATGAAATAATTATAGAACCGAATATGGCTTTCGGAACCGGAAACCACGAAACAACTTCAATGATGGTGGAAACGATTCTTGAAAGCAATTTGGAACAAAAGAAAGTGCTTGACATGGGTTGCGGTACCGGAATACTGGGAATTCTGGCTTCAATGAAAGGTGCTAAAAATGTTACAGCAATTGATATTGATGAGTGGTCGTTTAATGGCTCAAATGAAAATGCCGCTTTAAACAATATCGGTAATATGACTGTAAAACAGGGTGATGCAGAATTTCTTGGCGATGAAACGTACGATATTATTCTGGCAAATATCCACAAAAATGTTCTTTTAAATGATATGGCCGCTTACACAAAAGTTTTAAATCCGGGTGGTTTGCTTGTAATGAGTGGCTTTTACACGGAAGACATCCCCGATATTAAATCGAAAGCTGAGAGTTTGGGCTTAATAGACAATGGTTTCAAAATAAAAAACAATTGGGTAGCATATATATTTAGGCAGAATTGAACTAACTTTAAACTCTTGTTGAACTTAATAAAACTTAAAACCTATGAAACTGCAAAAACATTTGTTAATCCTTGTTCTTTCCGTTTTCGCGATTTTTTCGTGCACAGTAAACAAAACCGAACCCGGAGCATTGCCACGAAGTACGCCGGAAGAAGAGGGTGTTTCGTCGCAGGCAATTTTGAATTTTGTTGAAGCAGTTGAAAACAGTAAGCACGAGTTGCATAGTTTTATGATTGTGAGACATGGAAATGTTGCTGCAGAAGGTTGGTGGAATCCCTATAAACCTGAACTGAAACACACAATGTATTCAACAAGCAAGAGCTTTACGTCAACAGCTATCGGCTTGGCAGTCAGCGAAAACCTTATTTCCGTATCAGATAAAGTGATCTCCTTTTTCCCCGAAGATTTACCTGACACAATAAGTGAAAACCTTGCTGATTTGGAAATAAGGGATTTACTTTCAATGACTTTTGGGCAGGATCCCGAGCCTCCGTTTCCGGCAATTGTTGGCTCCGAAAATTGGGTAAAATCAATTTTGGCTAATCCAATTGTCAATAAACCGGGGTCTGTTTTTTTGTATAATTCTTTTGGAACATACTTGCTGGCTGCAATAATCCATAAAGTAACCGGAGAAAATGTTGTAGATTATTTAAAACCACGACTTTTTGAACCGCTTGGAATTACCGGCGCCGACTGGGAAGTTGACCCGATGGGAATCAATACAGGAGGCTGGGGATTGCGCATAAAAACTGAAGATATGGCAAAATTGGGTCAGCTTTATTTACAGCATGGAAAATGGAACGGAGTACAAATTTTACCAGAAGAATGGGTTGAAGAAGCCACAACTTCAAAGATTTTGCAATCTCCTGAATTGTCGCAGGAAGACAGACAAAACAGTGACTGGCTGCAAGGTTATGGCTACAAATTCTGGCGTTCGCGGCACAACTCATTTCGCGGCGATGGCGCTTACGGGCAATTCATTCTTGTGTTGCCCGAACAGGATGCAGTGATCGCAATTACAGCAGAAACAAGCGACATGCAGGGAGAGTTAAACCTTGTTTGGGAAAACTTGCTGCCCGGTTTTCAAAATGAAAAACTTGCTGCCAACACTGAAATCTATAATGAATTAAAAGAAAAGCTCAATTCACTTGCTTTGATGCCGCCAAAAGTTGAAACAGGCAGTTCAGCAAAATTCCTGTTCGACAAAAAGTCATTTAATTTCACCGGTGACGGAAATCTAAAAGGAATCTCATTCAATTTTGAAAATGATAATTGTAAAGCAGCAATGATTTTTGCCAACAACAGGCAAACGGAGTTTGTTTTTGGTGCGAATAATTGGGTGTACAGCGAAACAAATATACCCGTCAACAGCCTGGCTGCACAACCCAACGACCAGATTTTAAAACTTGCACCATTTAAAATAGTTGGTGCATACAGCTTTCCGGATGAAAATTCTATTGAACTTACTGTAAGATATATTGAAAGCCCGCACACCGATTATTATTTGTGCAAAGTAAATGGCGACAGCATTTCTGTTGAAATTAGCAATAGCAGAACACAAAGAAAAAGCGTTGAAAATTATAACGG
>DAOPKR010000139.1:0-10788 GCA_035391305.1 Draconibacterium sp. | reverse complement strand
GTAAATAACTTCGCTGGTTACATTGTTTAAATAAACCAATGCTCTGTTTGCTGTAAAATCAGAACCGTTCTCCTCTGTAAGTTTGGCTAAAGTTCTATTATATAATTCCTCTTCATTGCGCTCGAGATAGAGATATACGGGTTTTCCTGAATCAATAACTTTTTGAACACTGAACTTTTCTCCCCAGTATTTCATTGAACTGTCGAACGTGAAAAAGTTATATGTATTTGGATATAATTTGTCAAGAATTTGATAATACTCTTCCCTTTTTTTGTGATTGGCCCAAACGTTACTGTAAACTAAAGAATATTCAATAAACGGGCTGCCATAGGCTTGTGAAGCGATTATTTTATAACAGTCTTTTTCGAGTGTTTGTGCCACGTGCCAGGTCGCCTGACGGCTCTTGATATTATAACCCAGCGCATTTGATTTGACCGGCAACCATTTCCGGTTATTGTCAACAGTCCAGGTTAGATAAACAACAATAACAAATGGAATAACAAAAACCGCCAGTTTTGAAGGAATCATTTTTTTCAAAAGTTCGGCTATTAAAATAATAATTAGCGGAGCAAGCAAAAGTGCAGGTATAAAATAGTGATGTGCATAATGCTTTCCTACCAACACAATTAAAATACTGATGGCGAATATTAACGATGATGTTAATAGAACGATTCTTTTTTCAGCATTTTTACGATTCCAGATGATATAAACGATAAACAAAACGATAAGGCCAAAAAGGACATAAAAAAATCGCTTTTCATAGCCAAATAACTCATTGAGGCTGTTCCGAAAAACAGTTAAGTCAATGAAATTTGTATCGCCACCCCCATAATGACCGCTATGTAAAAACAGGTTTTTTATCCAGCCCCAAAATACATTTAACTGCAATGTAACCGGAATAGCCCATAAAAAAAAGAACAAAATGGTTGATACAACGAAAATGAATTTTTGTTTCCATCTTTTAATTACAAAAAACGGAATCAGGCAAAGTGGGACAAAAGTTATTTTAACAGCAAGTCCCAGCGCAGAAATAAAAGCCAGTTTTATTGCAGATTTACTTGTTACAGAATCTGCCGTAAAATATATTTCGATAATTGCCACAGAAAGCAAAATAATTGGGAAAGGCATCATAAGTTCGGGTACAATTCTGCCAATTAGGTCGTACCAGATTACCGGAAGAAAAGGTGTTGTTTGAATTATGACAGCATAAAGAATTGAGTTCGTATATTTAAAAACCTTTCTAGCTGCATAATAAAGTAAAACAGAAGTCAGTACGGTTATTGTAACATTAACAATTGCAAGGTACATATCTGAATTTGAAAAAACATCTTCAACAAACGGAAGATCGTGATTTCGGAAAAGATAAACTATGCGAAAAACTATTGCAATAAAAAACTGTAATGGTGTTCCGGGATGATCAATATGAACAACTTTAAAAAACCCTTCTGAAATCTGCAACCCACTTATAAAATACACATAATCAGGATCAATAGAAAGAAGTGAAAGATTTCCCAGCAAAAAACGAAAATATAAACCTGCAATCAGGTACAAAAGTGGAAGCACAAAAAAAGATATTTTAAAATATCTCTCAAAAAAAGCTGAATCTGGCATTACCAGTTTTTTTGCCATAGAAATCGATTTTTAATTTATTGTTTCGATGGTTTCAATTTTGCATAAAAATAGAAATTAACCGTTAAAAAATATAATGATGTTTAACTTAATTATTTTCAGCATATAACCCCAGCGACTTGAAATTATGCCAATTCGGACTTAATTTCCAGACGAACTGCTAATTCTGAAAAGTATTGTTATTTTTAGATTTTTTAAAAGGATAAAATAGACTATTTAAAAGTGTTTTGAATGAATCTTTACGAAACTAAAAATCAACATCTAAAGGATTATTTTAATAAAACAGCACCTACACGGGTTAAATATCGGAAAAACAAAGAATACTACTGGAACAGCATTACTGATTACTGCAATTTCTTTATTGATGATACAGAAACTGTTTTGGAGATTGGATGCGGAACAGGCGAATTAATCGCCGGTATTAAAGGCCGCGAAAAAACAGGAATCGATTTTAGCGAAAAAATGATTGAAGAAGCAAAGAAACAGTTTCCCGACACAGTGTTTTTTTGCATGCCGGCCGAAGAAATAACATTAAACAGAAAATTCGATGTTATTATACTTTCAAATCTGGTGGGATATTTAATGGATATTCAGCATGTTTTTGAGGAACTACATAAGGTGAGTCATGAAAAAACCAAAATTATTGTAACCTACTACAACATTTTTTGGGAACCATTTATAAAATTTGCTGAATTTATAGGAATAAAAAAGAAAGGACCACAACAAAGCTGGCTTTCATCAAAAGATTTGTCGAATCTGTTGTATTTAGCCAATTATGAAGTATATAAGCAGAATTCATCAATGGTTTTTCCTTTTTACATTCCCCTAATTTCTGTTTTTCTGAATAAATTTATTTCAAGACTTCCGGTTTTTAACTGGTTTGCACTTAATCAGTTTACTTTTGCTCAACCAATGGCTATTAACAATGCTGATGATGTGAGTAAAAAGTATTCAACAACAGTATTGATACCTGCCAGAAATGAAAGTGGAAATATAGAAAACGCCATTTTACGTTTACCCGATTTTGGAAGCCACATTGAAATTATTTTTGTAGAAGGAAATTCTACTGATGACACCTGGGAAAAAATTCAGGAGATTCAGGAAAAATATAAAGTGACCCATGATATAAAAATTTTGCAACAACCGGGAAAGGGCAAAGGTGATGCTGTGAGGGCAGGTTATAATGTTGCCACTTCTGATATATTAATGATATTGGATGCGGATTTAACAGTTCCACCGGAGCAATTACCAAAATTTTACAATGCAATTGCAAACAATAAAGGTGGATTTATTAATGGCACCCGATTAATTTATCCGATGGAAAAAAATGCCATGCGATTTTTAAATACGCTTGGGAATAAATTTTTCAGTGTTGCATTTAGCTGGTTGCTTGAACAGCCGGTAAAAGATACACTTTGCGGCACAAAAGTCATGTTCAGAAACGATTATATTCGTTTATCGGCAAACCGCTCCTACTTTGGCGATTTCGATCCATTTGGCGATTTTGATTTACTATTTGGGGCTTTTAAACTCAATCTCAAAATTATTGATATGCCCATTCGTTATCAGGAAAGAGTTTATGGTGATACAAATATTTCAAGGTTTAAACACGGACTGCTTTTGTTAAAAATGTGGGTGTTCGCGTTGTTTAAAATCAAGTTCAAATAAAGTTTTGTCAATATCCAAAAAGCAGGCTCGTACCATGTCAATTAAATACAATATTCCATTTGATCTTGATTCACCTGAAAGAACAATTGCTCATCAAAAAATTATTAAAGAAAAATGCTTTCTTCGGAAACTTTATGAAGAATGGTATAAAGTCTTTACAGATGCAATATACGGGCTGCCTGATGGAAAAATAATTGAACTTGGTTCGGGAGGGGGATTTCTAAAGGAAATACGCCCTTCAGTTATCTGTACTGATATTCTGAAACTTCCTTCAAATGACATGACCTTTTCTGCACTTGAAATGCCATTTTCAGATTCGGAGTTAAGTGCCATTTTTATGATTGATACCTTTCACCACATTCCGGATTCATTTTTGTTCTTAAAAGAGGCTGACCGTGTATTACAAAAAAATGGAAAGATTATTATGATTGAACCTGCAAATTCACTTTGGGGAAGGTTTATCTATAAGAACTTTCATCATGAGCCATTTGAGCCAAACGGAGGTTGGGAAATTCCCATTTCCGGCCCTTTAAGTGGTGCAAACGGAGCGTTGCCCTGGATTGTTTTTGAACGAGATTATGAAAAATTCAGTGAATTATTTCCCCACCTTAAAATTGAAAAAATACAAAATCACACTCCTTTGATGTATTTGATTAGCGGGGGTCTGGCTTTTAAACAATTATTGCCAGATTTTTCCTACTGTTTTTTTCGTGGTTTCGATAAATTATTGGCATTGATATCAAAACAGTTTTCAATGTTTGTGACCATTGAAATCAGAAAGCCGGATTGATCTTACAGTGTTATTGTGTTGAAACTGACACCTGCCCATCTGACGAAACAAATTCTACCGGCACCGGCACTGGCACCGGATTATTCGCACGCATAAACAAACAGGCTTCAAACGGAAGCTCAGGAATGCTGTATTTGTAGTGCTTAAGCATAATATAGTTTGGATTTTCCGATAGCCATTCAAATGGGATCTTTACTTCTCCCTTTAAAAAATGCGAATCCCAAAGAATAAGTGTGCTGTCAGGAATCTGACTAAGACGTTCAAGATCAGCAGACCACAACACTTCCACCTTGTTCAGATCATAAGGATCAAATTCTGCATAAAACGGGAATAAAGGGTGGAAAAATAATACCTTTTTTGAATTTGGTAATTCTTTTTTGATATAGACTGATATCTGCCTCATTACACTTTGTTCGTTATTTGACTTAAAAGGGAGATACCATTGTTTTTGTGAAGACCAAAAAATCAAAATAACGGTTACAATTAAAATCACAGGCCTTAAAAATCTGATTCCTTTAAAAGAAGAAAGATTAATAAGATTTAGGCCAATCAAAGCAATAAATGCAGAACTTGGGATTAGTGTGGCCAGGTAACGAGTCATCCCAAGGTTGTTTAAAACACCGGGCATGGAATAAAGTAAACTATGAAGCACAAAACAACCAACAGTAGTTCCAAGAAATAATAAAAAAATCTCTTCAACAAATTCATTTTTAGATTTACCCTGTATTAACTTTAAAACCCGTGTGAAAATAATGCCAGTTCCGATTAATAAAAAAATAGCATAAACCGGCCCCCAAATCTGATTGTAAACACCAAAATAATGCAAATAGCCACCTTTCATCCCTGCATAATTATCACCAATCAGTTTATAGTTTTGGTGAATGATCCATAAAATATCTTTGAAATGAAAGTAACCTATAACCGTGTAAATAATTGTAGCCGTTAACAGCAAAGGAATAGCAAGAAATTTTCGCCGATATGCATAAATTATAATCAACAGAGGTATCACTACGTAGGCTTCAGGGCGGACATATGGTAAAAGAGAGGCTACCAATGCACTGGCATAGTAGTTTTTTCGAAATACCAGCCATGCAGAAAATGTAAAAATAGTACCGAAAAATATTTCTACCAGTCCCGAATTCATTACAGCAAAATAAATTGGTGCAAAAAACACAAATACAGGAATGGTCCATAAATATTTTAATTTTAGTATGGATGCAATTTTAAAAAGCAGAATTGAAATTATTGCAGCATTTAGCGCCTGGAAAATATAAATACCTTTAATTCCAAACTGCGCAAATGGTGAACTTATCAGTGTAAAAAAGGGCTTTCCCCACCAATCGAGAAACAGGAGTGGATATTTCCAAGAGTATCTGGCAATTTGATAGTGCACTATTCCATCACCTGTATCATAAGGAGAATCGGCTTTAAAATATATAAATACAACAATGAAAAATGATAAAACAAGTAAAATGCTGAACAGAATTTTATCTAATGCAGGCTGATGATCCTGATTGTTTTTTATGTCAGGGAATAAAATGCCGACAAGTGAATTTATCTTTTTCATTAACTAATTCGTTATTTATGATTTAGATTGATTTTTAAAAATTCTCTTTATCTACCTAAAATACTTAAAATTAGCAATTTTCCATTTTTGCAATCGATATTGAATTGAAGTTTTCATAACCCCAATTCCGTAAATACTGCTGTTTCTGAAATTGATACTCGAAGCATCGTCAAAATATTTGGTGGGGCATGTAATTTCTGCAATTTCGAAACCAGCGTACCATATTTGCGCCAGCATTTGATTGTCAAAAACAAAATTATCGGAGTTGGCTTTATAATTTACTGCTTCCAGAACCTCTCTTGTAAATGCCCTGTAACCGGTGTGATATTCCGAAAGTTTTGCATTCATTAAAATATTCTGGAAAAGGGTTAACCCACGATTGGCGATATATTTAATCAAAGGCATTCCACCTTTTAAGGCCCCTTTTCCCAGAATCCTTGAACCTAAAACCACATGGTACAAACCACTGCCTAATAAATTTGCCATTGCCGGAATCAGTTTTGGTGTGTACTGGTAATCGGGATGAAGCATAATTACAATGTCGGCGCCAATTTCAAGGGCTTTGTTGTAACAGGATTTTTGGTTGCCACCATAACCTTTATTATACTCGTGTCCAATTATGTATTTTATGCCAAGTTTTTTCCCAACTTCAATAGTATTATCCTTGCTTAAATCGTCAACAAGAATTACTTCATCAACAATATTAAAATCAATTTCATTATAGGTAATTTCGAGTGTTTTGGCAGCGTTGTAAGCGGGGAGTACCACCACTACTTTTTTATTGTTGATCATGTTTTTTGGTTTCGCTCTGATGAAATAAGAAATTTATTGTTGACTTTCAAGTTTTCGCCGTTTCGCATTTTGATTTTTCTTAATCAATTTAACTAAAATGTACAAAATTGAAATAGGAATAATCAGATACAAAAACAGGTTAAAACCTATTAACTCCCGGTAAAGTGAAATAACAAGCAGTCCGGCAAAATAGATAAAAAGCGAGTTGTATTCCTTCATCACTACTTTTCCCCAGTTAAAACTGTAGCCTTTAAAAGCTGAGCCCAGTTTTGGGAGATTTGGAATGAGTGCATGTACATTTTTGCGAAAAACATTGAACTCTTCGCCAAATTTTCCAAAAAGAAAATCTTCTTCGGCTTTAATAATCGCGTAGTAAATAAAAAGGTAAAACGGGAAAATAATGAATGTAAACAAAGCTGAGTTTGCAAAAATTCCAAATCCCAGTAATATTGACAAATTACCCAAATACATTGGATTCCGGCAAATGCTGTAAATTCCTTCGGTTACAAGTTTTTCAGCATATATTGTACGGTTTTTTCCACCGCGAACAATGTATTCAAGACCAATTGTTGTACAACGGGTTGTGATTCCGAAAATAATTATTGCCAAACCTATTGCCAACGCCAGAGTTTCGTTGGCAAACACAACCGGAGTTGGAATAAAAAGTGTTGCATAAAGCACCGGGAAAAAGAAATTGCGGTAATGGAAAAAGAAGTTTCCGATTTTTACGATCATAGTTTTAGTTGTATTATTTGAGTGCCACCATTCCGGCAAAATTGTACCATTTGAAAAAAGTTTCGCAGGAATGAAAACCGGCTTCGGTAAGCATTTCAATGTTTTCACTCACTTTGTAAGGAATCAGAACATTTTCCAGCATTTCACGTTTTTGCGAAATTTCCATTTCATCGTAGTTGTTACGACGTTTAAAATCATAATAATACTTAATGAATTCGCGGTTAAACATTGTACTTTCGGCTAAAACCTTTTCGATGAGAATTATTGCGCCGCCCGGATTGAGCTGGTCGTAAACAGATTGAATCAGTTTCTGCCGGTTTTTTGGCCTAACAAACTGCAGCGTGAGACAAAGCACAACAGTTGAAGCATTTTCAATTTTTACTTCCTTGTCCAAATCTCCTTCAACAAGCGTCAGCGGACGTGTAAATGAATTGCGCTCAAGGTTTACCCTGCATTTTTCGAGCATTTCTTTTGAATTATCGATTCCAACAAATGGAATGGATTGATCCAACATTGTATTTAATGCCAGAAATGTGGTCCCGGTTGAACAACCCAAATCATAAAGTGCTGTTTCCGGTTTTGTATAATCGCGCGCCAGTTCGCTTATCATGCGGTGGATTTCGAGATAAAACGGCACCGACCGTGTTACCATATTATCGAAAACCCGGACAACATTTGCATCAAACTTAAAATCACTTGACTTTTCAAATTGATCTTTGAAAATTTGATCTGTTTCAGTATTCATTTTGTAATATTTTTTAAGAGTGCCAAAATTAAAATAATTTTTCGTGAAACTCATTTTGTTTCGATATTCTGTTTCAGAGTTTTATCTTTCCCATGAACCGCGTCGCAAAAGTGGCAAATGCCACCACCGAAACCGAACTTACCGGCATTAAAATAGCCGCAACAATTGGCGACAGGTTTCCGGTAATTGCAAACGAAATTCCAACTATATTGTACAAAAAAGAAATGGTAAAGCTCAGTTTTACAATTTTCAGCGAAGTTTTTGTGAACTGAATAAAACGTGCAAACTTTTCAAATTTTGACGATTCAAGCACTGCATCGCTCGCTGGCGAAAAATGGTAAACTTTGTTTGCAATTGTAAGTGCAACGTCGCTTTGCATTAATGCACCGGCATCGTTCAGTCCGTCGCCCGTCATTAAAACTGTGTGTTTTTGTTTTTGAAGTTTTTTTATGAAATCGGCTTTGTCTCCCGGTTTTTGGTTGAAAAGCATATTCCCGGTTTCAAAAAATTCAGAAAGGTTTTTCTTTTCAGAATTATTATCACCGGAAACCAGAAAAATTTCAAAATCCCTTTTCAATGAATTTAAAACTTTTTCGAACCCTTCGCGATACTGGTTGCTTACGGTAAAAAATCCGGCTTTTTCACCATTAAATGACACAAAAACAACCGACGATTTTTGCGGGATTGAATTATTTGAATTAGTAACATATTCTTCCGATCCCAAACGAATTTCAAAACCGTCAACCTTTCCAAAAATTCCCCGGCCTGAAACTTCTACAAAATGTTCGGGACTGATATATTCTGCATCAGAAAAATGATTTACAATTGCAGTGCTCAGCGGATGAGTTGATTGTTTTGCCAACGAATAAAGTGCGTTTATTTCGATCTGTGAAAGTTCTTTTCCGGTAAATACAATTTTGTTTTCATTGGGTTTTGTCAGCGTTCCTGTTTTGTCGAATACAATTGTTGAAACATGGGAAAGCTTTTCGATAACATCGGTATTTTTTATATATAAACCGGCTTTGCCAAAAATTCGCATTGTATTTCCAAAGGTAAACGGGATTGAAAGTGCCAGCGCGCAAGGGCAGGCCACGATTAAAACCGCTGTAAAAACAAAAATAGCAGTGTGCAAATCGCCTTTTATCATCCAAAATACAAATCCCGCAATTGCGATGGCAATTATTATCAAAGTAAAATATTTACTGATTTTGTCGGAAAGAGATTTTAGCGAATCAGCTGGCTTTTCATAGGTTTTATCCTGGTTCCAAAGCTTGGTAAGGTGGCTTTGGTTGACTTCCTTTTGAACCCTTACTTTAATAATTCCACCCATTTGACGGCCACCTGCGTAAATAAAATCGCCAGTTTTTTTAATAACAGGGTTCGATTCGCCTGTTACAAAACTGTAATCAATTTGACCATCACCTTCAGTTAAAACTGAATCGGCCGGAATCAATTCTTTGTTTCGAATAATCAATTCATCGTCAACTTCAATTTTTTCAAGCAAAATACTCTCCTCAATTTGCTGGTTGATTTTTGTAACCGCAATCGGAAAATAGGATTTGTAATTACGTTCGAATGAGAGCGCTTCGTAGGTTTTGCTTTGATACCATTTACCAACCAGCAGGAAAAAAATCAAACCGGAAAGGCTGTCGCAGTAACCAGAGCCGCCTGTTATAAAAATTTCATAGGTGGTTACAAAAAACAATACGATTATTCCTATTGCAATCGGCAAATCAATGCTGATATTTTTTTTTAGCAGGTTTTTAGCTGCCGAAATATAATAGTCGCTGCCACTGTAAAAAACTACCGGAATTACAAGTATGTAACTCAAAATACTGAAAACAGATTGCAGTTTGTCATTCAGCGGTTCGCCATTAAAATAGGCGGGCAAACTGTAGGTCATCACATTAATAAATACAAAACCGGCAACCCCAATTTTGTAAAGCAGTTTTTTGTATGACTGGTTGTCCTCTTTTTTGTCGGATAAACTTTGCGACAAATCGGGAATATAATGAATAGAAGAAAGTAGTTCGACTAACTGACGCAATGTAATTACCGATTCGTCAAACGTTATGTCAACCTCCTTTTTTGTGAAATTTACAAAAGAATACCTGATACCTTTATTTAATTTTTCAAGATTTTCGAGCAACCAGATACATGATGCGCAGTGAATTACAGGAATAAAAAATCTTACTTTCGAAATATTTCCCTCGGTGAAAGTGATGAGTTTTTCCTTTACTTCGGCGTTGTCGAGAAAAGCATATTTGTTGCCAAGCCCGGTGGTTGTTTCCAGTTTTACGCCCGGGGTTTCCTCAAGTTTGTAGTAATTGTATAGTTTGTTTTCGTGCAACAACTGGTAAACTGTTTTGCAACCGTTACAGCAAAAGTTCTTTTCTTCCCAAAAAACAGGCGCTTTCCCGCAATCGGCGCCACAGTGAATACAGTTATTAGCTTGCTTATCGACTTTCATTTCTTCGAACAACAATCCCCTTTTGGTTCCTGAATAAGGCTTGAAGTATTTTTTTCAAGGCTTTTCTCAAATTTTTGTTCAATTCTTTGTTTTTCGGGACTTAAATACGGTATTCCCAAACTTAATCCGCGAAGGATGAAAAGCAAGCCAACCACAACCACCATAACTGGAATAAGTTTGTTTATTTTTCTTCTGATTGCCTGGCTCATAATATTTCCGGCCAGCGAAATTGTAAGTAACATTGGGATTGTACCCAACCCAAAAAGCATCATGTAAAGCGTACCTTCCACTGCATTTCCTGTTCCGATGGCTCCTGCAATTGCCATATAAACCAGTCCGCACGGCAACAAACCATTTAACATTCCAATAAAAAACAGGCTTTGAAATGAGCG